>JBDLVO010000467.1:0-4929 GCA_039804805.1 Pseudomonadota bacterium | reverse complement strand
GCCGGCGCCGGGGAAATGGTCGAACAAGGCGAGATAGCGCAGATTGGGCAGCCAGGTGCCGAAATCGTCGCCTTCCGACGGCTGCATCGAGGCGGTCAGCGCCAGCGCCGGCAGCAGCGCCAGCAGCAGCCAGCCCAGCCCGCCGCCCAGCGGCATCACCCGCCGGCGGGCCAGCAGCACCGCGCTGGCCAAGACGGCGAGGGCCAGCAGCAGCGCCAGCGGGGTCAGCGCCAGCCCGAACAGGGTGCCGCCCAGCACCAGCACCGCCACCGCGGCGGCCCAGCCGACCACCAGATCGGCGCTGGCCAGGGCATCGTCGCCACCGGCGGCGACCCGCAGCCCGCCGCCCAGCACCGCCAGCGCCGCCACCACCGCCAGCAGCGCGGCAAGGCCGGTCAGGTTGGCCGGGGTCGGCACCAGGGCCGGCCCGTTGGCCAGCAGGAAGGCGATGGCGTCTCGGATCACGTCGATTCCTCGGGTTGGGCGGCGCCGGAGGTGGCGCGGCGCCTGTATAGCATGGCGCGCCGGGGTGGCCGGATCAGGAAATCAGGTCGATCTGGCGGTCGCCGAGGCTGCCCGGCACGATCGTCACCGGCACCCGCAGCCGGGCGACGGCGCGGCCGGTCAGGGCGGTGACCAGCGGGCCGGGGCCGTTCGGGCCGGGATCGGCCGCCAGCACCAATTGCGAGATCGACGGCTCGTCGGCGATCAGCCGCAGCAATTCCTCGCGCGGCTGGCCCTCGCGTACATAGAGGGTGGGGACGGCGCCGGCCACCGCCTCGACCTCGGCGGCGAAGCGGGTCAGCAGCATCTCGGCCTCGGCCCGGGCCTCGTCGCGCATCAGCGCCCCGATCGCGGCGAATTGCTGGAACTCGGCCGGCTCGATCACCCGCAACAGCGCCACCCCGCCGCCGGTGGCGGCGGCGCGCCGGCTGGCATAGCGCAGCGCCACCGCCATTTCCGGCGTGTCGTCCACCACCACCAGGAAGACTCGACGTCCCGACATCTCGCTCTCTCCCCCTCTGCGTTTTCCGGGCGCCGCCCGGGCCCGCCAGGGGCCGCAAGGCCCCTGGACCCCATTACCCCTTGCGGAACACCCAGGCGGCCAGCCAGCCGGCAAAGGCGGCCAGCACCACCGCGCCCAGGCCGTAAAGGCCGGCCTGCTGGTGGGCGAAGCGATGGATCGCGGCGCCGAGCCCGACCCGATCGACCGCCAGCGGGGTCTCGCGGCTGGCGATCAGGCGGCCGTGGCTGATCAGGTGGACCTCGACCTTGTACAGCCCGACCGGCACGGTGGCGGGAAAATGGACGTCGGCGCGGAACAGCCGCTGGCCCGGCAGGGCGACCGTGCCGACCCGGTCGTCGATCAGGCCGCGCGCCGCCATCAGCCGCAGCAGCGCGGCGCGGTAGGGGGCGGGATCGGCCTCGGGATCGGCCGGGGTGACCGGCAGCGGCAGCCGCTCGACCCCGAGGCCGAGGCGGTCGCGCAGGGCCGGCGGGGCGATCTCCTCCAGCGGCCGGGTGGCGGCGACGCGGTAGAAGCCCGGCACCTCGACCGCGCGGGCCGAGCCGGTGGTGATCCAGAACCCGGCCACCGGCTGTTTGCGGCGGATGGTTTCCCGCAGATTGGGGCCGCGCACCACCACCACCACATCGGGATCGGCGTCGCCGCGCACCGGCTCGACCGCGCCGAACAGCAGCAGGTCGGTGCCGGAAAAGCCGGTGGTGATCTCGACCAGATGGCGCGACAGATCGATCGCCAGCGGCGGCTCGGCCGCCAGCGCGGCGGCGCCGGTTCCCAGCGCGGCGGCGGCCAGACCGGCGGCGGCCAGGGCGCGGCTCACGGCGCCGCTCCGGTGACCAAGCCGAGCGAGAACGGCTCGGCCGGCGGCAGCAGCAGATCGACCAGCAGCTTGACCGCCACCGCCAGCACCAGCAGCCCGAGCAGCCCGCGCAGATGCTCGCCCTTCATCCCGGCGCCGACCCTGACCCCGATCTGGGCGCCGATCACCCCGCCGAGCAGCAGCAGCAGCGCCAGCACCACATCGACGGTATGGTTGATCGCGGCATGGAGGAAGGTGGCGCTGGCGGTGACGAACACGATCTGGAACAGCGAGGTGCCGATCACCACCGCGGTCGGCATGCCGAGCAGATAGATCATCGCCGGCACCAGCACGAAGCCGCCGCCGACCCCCAGCACCGCCGAGATCAGCCCGACCGCCGCCCCCACCCCGGCCGGCAGCAGCGCGCTGAGATAAAGCCCCGAGCGGCGGAAGCGCATCTTGAGCGGCAGCCGGTCGGTCCAGCCGCGCGGATGGGGCCGTTTCGGCGCGGCATCGCCGCCGCCGGCGCGGGCGCGGCGCAGGGCGCGCAGGCTTTCGACCACCATCAGCCCGCCGACGCTGCCGAGCAGGACGATGTAGCTGGCGGAGATCACCAGATCGATGTGGCCAAGCCGGCGCAGCCAGCGGAACAGCAGCACGCCGAAGCCGGAGCCGACCACCCCGCCGAGGATCAGGACCAGCCCCATCCGGGCATCGACATTGCCGCGCCGCCATTGCGCCAGCGCGCCCGACACCGACGAGGCGACGATCTGGTTGGTGCCGGTGCCGACCGCCACCGCCGGCGGCACGCCGAGGAAGATCAGCAGCGGCGTCAGCAAAAAGCCGCCCCCCGCGCCGAACAGCCCGGACAGGAAGCCGATGCCGCCGCCGACGCCGAGAATGACGAAGACGTCGACCGACATTTCGGCGATGGGAAGGTAGACCTGCATCCGCCCCCTCCTTGCCCCGCCCCTCTTTGGGGAGGTCCAGGAACCTCGGGTTCCTGGCGGGCGTGGGCAGCGCCCACGTCTTTTTTATTGTTTATTCCGTGGTCTTCAGCGCAGCGAGGATCGCCATCGCCTGGAACCGGGCCTGGGCGGCATAATAGCCCTGGGCCAGCAGATGGTTGGGCAGCAGGCTGGATTCGGCCGGCGCCCCCCACAGCAGCGTCGGCTTGGGCCGGGCGGCGGCGGCCAGCGCCGCGACCATCTTGGTCCAGGCCGGGCCGAGATGACGCTGGGCCAGCACCGTCTCGAAATCGCCGGCGACCTCGCGCATCACGATCGAATCGGCGTAGAGCCGGCCCTTGTTGCGGTAGAACACCCCGTTGATGGCGAAATCGAGCAGCACCGGCCGTTCCTCGGCGAGGTGATGGTCGATCGCGTCGAGACTGTCGTCGAGATCGCGGATCAGCCCCTCGACCACCGGAACCAGGGTGGCCGCGCTACGCTCGAACGGCACGGTGCCCTCGGCGAAGTTCTGGTTGAACACGTCGATCGAACGCTGGGCGTTGCGGTACTGCTTTTCGGCCGAGGCGGTCGGCAGCCACGAGGTGCGGGTGTCGAACTTCCACACCGTGCCGGGATATTTCAGCAGCCCGGCGGCATGGTTGAGGGCGACGTCCGGCCCGTTGGCGGTCCAGCCGGCGCCGTTCTCGACCACCAGCGCCCCGGTGAAGCGGGCCAGCGCGCCCACCAGCCCCAACTGGAACGCCGGCATGTCGCGCAGCCAGCCGCCGGGCAGGAACAGCGGATCGTTGGCCCGCCAGTGATTGACCTCAAGCTCGCGGGTGATCAGCGCCGCCACCACCGCCGGGGCGTGCAGCCGGCCGGGCAGGGGGTGGGGGGCGACGAAGTCGGCATTGTCGTCGATCCGGCTGATCGCCACCATCGCCACCGGGAACACCAGCAGGATGATCAGGACCGCCGCCCCCGCCGCCGCCAGCGGCCAGCGGCGGCGCGGCAGTCCCCGCAGCCGGTCCGCCCCGGCGCGGGCGAGCCGGCCGAGGACCGACCGGGCTTGGGCAAGGGCGGCGGCGCGGCTCACGGACGCAGGAACCCGACGATGTCGTAGACTTCGCGCAGGATCGGTTCGGCGATGGCGTTGGCGCGCTCGGCGCCGCGGCGCAGCACCGCGTCGATGTGGTCGGGCTCGGCCATCAGCCGCTTCATCTCGGCGTTGATCGGCCCCAGCACACTGACGGCGAGGTCGGTCAGCTCCTGCTTGAACTGGGAGAAGGGCTGGCCGGCGAAACGTTCGAGCACCGCCGCCTTCTCGAGGTCGGACAGGGCCGCGAAGATGCCGACCAGATTGTCGGCCTCGGGCCGCTCCTCCAGCGCGCCGACGGTTTCGGGCAGCGGATGGGGATCGGTCTTGGCCTTGCGGATCTTGAGGGCGATGGTGTCGGCGTCGTCGGTCATGTTGATGCGCGAATAATCGGATTCGTCCGACTTCGACATCTTCTTGGTGCCGTCGCGCAGGCTCATCACCCGCCGCGCCGCGCCGGGGATGATCGGCTCGGGCAGGGGAAAGAACTCGACGCCGTAATCGCTGTTGAACTTCTGCGCGGTGTCGCGGGCCAGTTCGAGATGCTGCTTCTGATCCTCGCCGACCGGGACGTGGGTCGCCTTGTAGACCAGGATGTCGGCGCTCATCAGGTTGGGATAGGCGTACAGCCCGACCGAGGCGTTTTCCTTGTGCTTGCCGGCCTTGTCCTTGAACTGGGTCATCCGGTTGAGCCAGCCGATCCGGGCGACGCAGTTGAACACCCAGGCGAGCTGGGCATGCGCCGGCACCATCGACTGATTGAACAGGACGTGCTTCTCGGAATCGACGCCGGCGGCGATCATCCCGGCCGCGACCTCGCGGGTGTTGTGGAGCAGATCCTTGGGATCCTGCCACAGGGTGATCGCGTGCATGTCGACCATACAGAAGATGCACTCATAATCATGCTGGAGGCGGACCCAGTTGCGGATCGCCCCGAGATAATTGCCGAGATGGAGGTTTCCGGTCGGCTGGACGCCGGAAAAAATGCGCTGCATGGCCCCTGACACTCCGCTGGGAAGCAAGATTCTCACGTATACCCCGGCGCGGGACGGCGTCAAGG
>JBDLVO010000466.1:0-2982 GCA_039804805.1 Pseudomonadota bacterium | reverse complement strand
CCGCGAGACCACCTCGTTGCTGGCCCTGCTCGACTGGACCTACCGCCGCCAGCGCGCCGACGACGGCGTCGATCCCGCCGCCGAGCTGGCCCGGCTCGCCGGCGGCCCCTGCCCCACCGCCCGCGCCCTCGCCGCCGCCCGCCTCGGCGCGGTGATCCCTTCCACCGCCGAACGCCAGCGGCCGGTGCTGCATCCCGACGCCGCTTTGGTCGCCGACACCGTCGGGCTGATGGATGACGGACCGGGCCGCGCTTTGCTGATCGCCCATGCCGGCGCCGGCACCCAGCCCGAGTGGGGCGCCAGCCAGCATCTCGAACCGGTGCTGCGCGACGGCGCCCCGCTGGTGGTCGAGGCCGAACGGATCGAGATCCGCTACCGCAACCGCACCCGCCGCGCCGTCGCGGTGTGCTATTGCCCGCTCCAGCTCTGGCCCGACGACAGTTGGGTGCGGATGCAGCGGGCGGAATACACCCGCTGGTTCCGCGCCCTGGAGACCCTGGCGCTGCTGCTGGAAAATGCCCCGCTGCGGCGCTGGCGGCTCGACGGGCTCGGCATCGCGGCCGAACCCTGGAACAAAAAGGGGTAGGAAAGCGAACAAAAAAACGCGGGCTCTGCCCGCACCCGCCAGGAGCCGGCGGCTCCTGGACCTGCTTCAGTGGGAGTCCGGGGGCGGCGCCTGTCGCAACAAGGGGTTTGGCGAGGCGTGTCGAGATGGGTAGAGTTTCCGCCAGCGGAACTCTGACGGGGATCGGGCGTGAACGAGGATTATCCGGCGGCGGCGCTGCGTCATCTCCAGGACGCCGAAGCCCTGGCCCAGGCCGAGCGGTTCGACAATGCCGGCCATCTGATCGGCCTTGCCGCCGAATGCGCGGCCAAGGCCGCTTGGCGTCATCATTTTCCCCGCGACGACATCAAATTCATCCATTTCCCCATCCTGCGTAACCTTATCCGAAAGAAATTCAAAGGCTTGAGAGACACCGCGCTACGGGAATTCGTCCTCAAGCACTCCGATCCGCTGCCCGGATGGGAGGTAGATTTGCGTTATGCTCCCGACGCGACCGTCACCAGAGAGACTTTCAATCTATGGCGTCAGCGGACCCAGCGCCTGATGCATGCCGCCGGTTTGAAGCGGGAGAGCCGCTGATGGCCGAAATCCTGTATGACGACGCCCTTCCGTTGTTCGCCGCCCGGATCCGCGATCTGCTGGGCGAGCGGAGTCTGATCGACAATCTGATCCTGCGCGACAGCGAGGGGCGGCTGACCTTCGTCCGTCTCGACCCGACGGCGGACGAAACGGCACTGGCGGCGCTGCGCGACGAGGCGGCGGCGCTGGCGCCCTATCTCGATCCCCAGCCGGTCGCCACCCCGGCCGATCTGTTCGACGACAGCCTCGACGATCCCGCCCTCGGGGTAATCGAGCGGATCGAGCATCCCGCCTTTTCCGGTTTCGTCCGCGTGGTCGAGCGCCGCATCGCCGGCCATGACTGGCTGCGGCGGCCACTGCCACCCCAGGACGGGGTGCCGCCGGTGATCGTCTTCGCCAGCCACAAGGGCGGGGTCGGTCGCTCCACCGCGCTGGCCGTCACCGCCGCCCACCTCGCCGCCACCGGCCGCAACGCCCTGGTGATCGACCTCGATCTCGAAGCCCCCGGCCTCGGCGGCATGCTGCTGCCCGCCGACCAGTTGCCCGAGTTCGGATTGCTCGATTTCTACGTCGAATCCGGCCTGCGCTCGATCGACCGGGCCTTCCTCGACCGGATGATCGCCCCCAGCCCGCTGACCTCCGGCCGGGGGCTGGTCCATGTCGCCCCGGCGGTCGGCCGGCGGAGCGAGAGCTATCCCGCCAACCTGCTCGGCAAGCTGTCGCGCGCCTATCTCGAAGCGATTCCACCCGATCCCGCCGCGCCGCCGCGCGGCTTCCTCGACCGCACCCGCGCGTTGATCGCTGAACTGGCCGGGATGGGACGCTACGACGCGATCCTGATCGATGCCCGTGCCGGACTCAACGAAACCACCGCCGCCACCCTGCTCGGGCTGGGGGGCTGGAGCCTGCTGTTCGGCATCGACACCCCGCAGACGTTTCACGGCTACCGCTACCTGCTCGCCTTTCTCGGCCGCTACCGCCCGGCGGTGGGCGACACCGGCGAGGACTGGCGCACCCGATTGCGGCTGGTCCATGCCAAGGCGGCGGCCAATCCCGATGCCTGGACCCATTTCCACGATCAGGCCTACGATCTGTGCGCCGAAACCCTTTATGACGAGGTCGGCGACGACGACGACACGGCATTCAATTTCGACCGCCACGACGCCGCCGCGCCGCACAAGGCCTGGCACATCCTGGCCGACACCACTTACGCCGAGTTCGATCCGCTGAGCCGCCCCGAGGTGCTGGGGACCGAAGTGTTCCGCCGCACCTTCGGCGATCTGCTCGACGGCATCGACCGCCTGCTGGAGACCGCCCGCGATGTCTGACGCCGTCCAGGCCCTGCGCAAGGCGCTGACCGAGATCAACGTCATCGAACTCGGCTGGAAGGCTGCCGAGACCCCCGATCCGAGACAGATTTTCACCCCGGTCGATCACGATGGCGCGCTCGATCCCGACCGGGCGGTGGTGGTCGGCAATCGCGGCGTCGGCAAGAGCTTCTGGTCGGCGGTGCTGTCGCACCCGGAAACCCGGCAGGCGATCCACGCCGCCTATCCCCGGCTCGGGCTGGACCGGACCGAGATCCGCCTCGGCTTTCACGAACAGGCCGCCTCCGGTTTCGAGGACGGCCCGGCCCCCTCGAAAGGCAGTTTCGGCAGACTCGCCACCGAGGGGGTGGCCCCGTTCGACCTCTGGCGCGGCGCCTTGCTGGCCGCCTTGCGCGAGGCCGGCGCGCCGGAGCAGGGACCGGCCGACCTCACTGGCTACGACGCCCTGGCCCGCTGGGCGGCGCGCGATCCGCTCGGGGTCGAAACCGCGCTGCGCCGGGCCGACCGCTG
>JBDLVO010000465.1:0-3876 GCA_039804805.1 Pseudomonadota bacterium | reverse complement strand
AGGCGGTCCAGAACGCCGACAAGGATGTCGACGGCTTCAAGTTCGCCAGCCCGCCGGCCTTCAACATGCACGACATCTCGGTCGGCGGCACCTTCGGTCTGTTGCAGACGCTGGTGATCAGCCGGTTCCCGACCATCAAGCTGACCTATCATCAGGCCAGCTTCCAGAGCTTCCAGCAATCCTGGTCGGAAAAACTGTCGGGCAATATCAAGCTGTTCGGGTTCCTCAAGCTGGGCAGCTTCAGCGAGGGGGCGTGGGGCAGCTCCTACGAGGCGGGAACGGATGACAGCACCTTCAGCGTCACCTTCACCCCGTCGCCGCAGGTTCTGAGCGTGCCGCAATTGCAGCAACTGGCCTTCGTCATCGCCGGGGCGGTGACCAATCCGGGGACCTTGGTCTGACCGGTGCCGGTCTGACGGCGGGGGGGCGGCGCGGCGGCGCCGCCCTCTCTTCCGTCGGTGGGCCGACCCGTTGCCGGGAGAGCGGGATGGCGGACGAGACCCTGCGGGAATATTTCGTGCGGCTCGGCCGGGAGGTCGACCGCGCCGTCGCGCCCTACACCTCGCTGTCGTTCCTGCCCTATGCGACCAGCCAGGACTATTGCTGGGTCAATCTCGATCCGGACGGCGCCTTCAACCAGCGCAGCTTCGCCTGCCTCAGTTGCCGGGTCGAGCGCAGCCCTTATCCGCCGGCCGAGGCCCCCCAGGCCCCCAGCAGTTTTCCCAACGGCTATATCCAGATGATCACCGCCCTCTATTATGCCCTCGGCCCGGCCGAGCAGGCGGTGGTCGCCCAGGCGCGGCAGCGGGCCGCCGCCGCCGGGGTGGAGTTGCCGGCCGTCCGCGGTCCGCGGCCGGCGGCGGGTTCGAGCCCGCATTTTCTCGACGGCGCGGCCTGCGACCCCGACATCCGGCTTGGCGCGGAGATCGCGACGGAATGGAGCGGTGCGGCAGCGCCGCTGGCTCTGGAAGACCTGGCGCGGGCCGCCGCGCCGTTCGATCTGCTGCCCAACGCCCCGGCCGGCGCGGCCGGGACCGAGGCCGACCTCAAACGCTGGCTCGACGCCTGGTCGCCGGCCCTCGGAGCGGTGGACCGGATGTTCGCCGGGATGTGGCGCCTGTCGCGGGTCCGCGCCAACACCGCCACGCCGTCGGCCACCAATGGCGGCATGCGGATATTCGATCCGGCCACCGGCGCGGTTCTGCCGGACCATTATCAGATCGCCTATCGGGTGGCGCCCGCGAGCGGGGATGTCGGGCGCCAACTGGCCGATGTCACCCGCACGATCCGGGTCGAGATGGCCTCGTCGCTCTTCGCCGGGGCGGGAATCGTGCTGCGGTATCTCTGTCCGGCGGCCTCGGCCGGCCTGGCCCTGACCGACCAGGACAGCTTCCTGCTGTCGATCCTCTATCGCGGCTTCGCCCTGATCGAGGCCTCTCCCGCCGCGTTCGATCCCGACACCGCTTGCGGCTGGTATGACGGCGCGATGATCGCCGAGGCGATCGCCAACCAGGGCACCACGCAAGCCGGCTACCATTTCGTCACCGATCCGCCGCCCTACGATCCGATGCCGGGCGGCACTCTCGGGGCGATGGCCCATCTGCTGATCGCCAACCCGCCCGAGATCCGCATCACCGGGCTGGCCGAAACCCATCCGCTGGTCCAGGCGGCGACGCGGATCCAACCGGCGGCCGAGTCCGCCCCCGGCCGGGTGACCCTGTTCGACCAATTGTCGCCGGGTGGGGGCCGGGCGCTCTACCGGCTGCGCCGCAGCGACGGGGCGGTCGTGCTGGCCCCCATCCCGCCCTCCGCCCAGCCCTTCACCCGGGCCCTGGCCGAGGACTCCCCCTGGCTGCAAGCGGCCGAGGTGGTCGCCGGGGTCACGCTGTGGCCCGGGGTTCCCCCCGGGGGCGTGGCCCTCGGTTGCTGACGAAAGGGAGCCGGCGGTCGGGTCAGGGGGTGGCGGCGCGTTCCAGCGCCCGCCAGGCGATGTCGCGGCGGCAGAAGCCGTCGCGCCAGTCGAGCCGGTCGATCGCGCGATAGGCGCGGTCGCGGGCGGTGGCGACGTCGGCGCCGACGGCGGTGACGCCCAGCACCCGGCCGCCATTGGCCAGCACCTGCCCGTCCTTCAGCACGGTGCCGGCATGGAACACGGTGACGCCCTCGACCGCGCCGGCCTGGTCGAGCCCGCCGATCACGGTCCCTTTGCGGTAGGCGCCGGGATAGCCGGCGGCGGCCATCACCACCACCAGCGCCACCTCGTCGCGCCAGGACAGCGCGACCTGATCGAGCCGCCCCTCGGCCGCCGCCACCAGCACCGGCAACAGGTCGGAGTCGAGCCGGGCCATCAGCACCTGACATTCCGGGTCGCCGAAGCGGACATTGTATTCGAGCAGCTTCGGCCCGGCGGCGGTGACCATGATCCCGGCGAACAGCACCCCGGCATAAGGCCGGCCCAACTCGGCCATGGTCGCCATCAGCGGCTGGATGCAGCGCGCGACGATTTCCGCCTCGATTTCCGCCGTCACCACCGGCGCGGGCGAATAGGCGCCCATCCCGCCGGTATTGGGCCCGGTGTCGCCATCGCCGACCCGCTTGTGGTCCTGGGCGGCGATCAGCGGCAAAGCGGTGGTGCCGTCGCACAACGCGAAGAAGCTGCATTCCTCGCCCTCGAGGAATTCCTCGATCACCAGTTCGTCGCCGGCGGCCCCGAACACCTTGTCGCCCATCATCATGTCGACGGCGGCGAGGGCCTCGGCCTCGGTCATCGCCACCACCACGCCCTTGCCGGCGGCCAGACCGTCGGTCTTGACCACGATCGGCGCCCCCTTGGCGCGGATGAAAGCCTTGGCCGCGTCGGCATCACGGAAACGCTGATACCACGCGGTGGGAATCCCGGCCCGCGCCGCGACATCCTTCATGAACCCTTTGGAACCTTCCAACTCGGCCGCGGCCGCCGACGGTCCGAACACCCGGATTCCCTCGGCGCGGCAGCGGTCGGCCAGCCCGGCCACCAGCGGCGCTTCCGGCCCGACCACCACCAGATTGACCGCCTGGGCCTGGGCGAAGGCCACCAGCGCCTCGACATCCTCGGCGGGGATCGCGACACATTCGGCGCTGGCGGCGATGCCGGCATTGCCGGGGGCGCACCACAATTTCGAGAGCAACGGCGACTGCGCCAGCTTCCAGCACAGCGCGTGCTCGCGCCCGCCCGATCCCACCACCAGAACCTTCATGCCTGATCCTTTCTCGTCGTATCCCGTGGCGCTCACCCCCCCAAGGGGTTCCAAGGGCCTTGCGGCCCGGGGCCGGGTGCGGGCAGAGCCCGCGCCGTCAGCCGGTCAGCCCGTCGAGGGCGTCCGTGACCGCGTCCACCGGGATCGCGGCGACACAGGGAAAGGCCTGCTCCGGCCCGGACCGCTTGGGGCAGCGCCACAGACAGTGATAGCAGTCCATCGCCACGGAAAGGAAGCGGCTCGCGGCCGGCCGCACCGCCTCGGGATAGGGCACGAAGCTGCCGAAATGCCCGCCGCCGGCCAGCAGCACGGTCGGCGCCCCCACCCCGATGGCGAGATGACCCGGCCCGGTGTCATTGCTGACCACCGCCGCCGCATGTTTCATCAGATCGACCAGTTCCGGCAGTTTCAGGGTGCCGATGGTGTCGATCGCGCGCGGATCGCCCAGCGCCGCGATCGCCGGCTTGGCGAAGGCCTCCTGGCCGGCGCCGACGAACACCACCCGGAGCCCGCGCGCCAGACAATGGCGGGCGACGGCGAGGAAATGTTCGAACGGCCAGCGCCGCCCCGGCTCGTTCGAGCCGAAATTGAGCACGACATAGGGCGCGCCGCCGTCCCCGGCCAGCGCCGGCGGCCGGTC
>JBDLVO010000464.1:0-6949 GCA_039804805.1 Pseudomonadota bacterium | reverse complement strand
TGCGCTTCCGCCGGCCGTTGCAGCCGTTCCAGCCCTTCACGCTGAAGACCCGGCTGGTCGGCTGGGACGAACGCTGGCTGTATCTCGACCATCGCATCGAGGGGCCGGACGGGCTGGCCTGCCACGCCCTGATGCGCGCCGCCTTCGTCGGCCCGGCCGGGGTGGTGGCCCCGACCGAGGTGACGGCGGTGGCCGGCTGGAACGGCGCCCCGCCGCCGCCGCCGGCCTGGGCCGGGGCGTGGCGCGAGCTTGACCGCAGTCAGGAACCGGCGGCGCTCCGCCCCGAGGTGGCGGCATGAGCGGGCTGGCCGGCAAGACCCTGCTGATTACCGGCGCCAGCCGGGGCATCGGCAAGGCGATCGCCCTGCGGGCGGCGCAGGACGGCGCCAACCTCGTCCTCGCCGCCAAGACCGAAACGCCGCATCCGACCCTGCCCGGCACCATTCACGAGGCGGCGGAGGAGATCGTCGCGGCGGGCGGGCAGGCGCTGCCATTGAAGGTCGATGTGCGCGACGAAAGCCAGATCGAGCGGGCGGTGGCGGCGGCGCTGGAGCGGTTCGGCGGGATCGACATCGTCATCAACAATGCCGGGGCGATCAGCCTGACCGGCACCGCCGAGACCGAGATGAAACGGTTCGACCTGATGGTCGGGGTCAATGTGCGGGCGACCTTCGCGCTGACCCGGGCTTGTCTGCCGGCGTTGAAACGGGCGGACAATCCCCACATCCTGACCCTGTCGCCGCCGCCCAGCCTCGATCCGCGCTGGTACGGCCCCCATCCGGCCTACACGCTGAGCAAGATGGGGATGAGCCTGCTGGTGCTGGGCTGGGCCGAGGAATTCCGCCCGCTCGGCATCGCCGCCAACGCGCTGTGGCCGCGCACTCTGATCGACACCGCGGCGATGCGGGTGGTCGGCGCGCCGATCCGGCCGGAACATTGCCGCCGGCCGGAAATCGTCGCCGATGCCGCCCACGCCATCCTGACCCGGCCGGCCCGTACCCATACCGGCCGGTTCTATCTCGACGAGGAGGCGCTGGCCGAAAGCGGCGTCACCGATTTCGCCCGCTATGCGGTGGTGCCGGGCCGGATCCCGTTGCCCGATCTGTTCGTCGCGCCGGAATAGCGCAACAAACGCCGGGGACAGCGACGCTGCCCCCGGCGGGACCGCGTTGGCACGGAACGGCGCTATTTGGCCGTCGCGGTTTTAAGGGTGATGATTGCGACCTTCCGTTTCGGCTCGGTCTTGGCGTCGCCGCTGGGGTCGATCTTGTCCGAGTCGATCTGGTGCGTGTTGACGAGGATGTTCATCACGGTTTCGGCGCGTTTCAGGGCGACCCCCTCGTTGGTCGTGCCGGCCGGCGGCACCGGGGTTTCGGTGGCGTGGCCGACGATTTTGAGCGTGGCGGTCTTGTCCGTCTTCAATGCGGTGGTCAGGGCCGTGGCGGCGTCCTTGATCTTGGCCGCTTCGTTCTCGTTCAGGGTGTAGGTGCTGGTGAACTCCACCGTCCAGGATTTGGCGGCGGACGTCGCGGCATTTTGGTTCTGCTGGGTGTTGCCGGAGGTGGTGGTGGTGGGCGCGGAATAGGGGGTCGGCATCGCCGCCTTCAGGCCGGCCATGATCGTTTGCAGGTTTCCCGGAGTGGCGAAGTTGCCGCAGAACTGGTCAAGAAATTGGTTGCTGTCGGAGGTTTGCTGGCTCGCCGATTGAGTTCCAACCGATTGAGTTCCAACCGATTGAGTTCCAGCCGATTGAGTTCCAGCCGATTGAGTTCCAGCCGCTCCGGCTCCCGCCGCTCCGGTTCCCGCCGCCCCACCGCCTGCGTTGTTCCCGCCCTGATTGGATGAGGCGATCTTCTTGTTCTGCACGCAGGAGACAAACATCGCGTGGGTGAGGCGGGGCAGGGAATAGGCGACATAATTGCCGGCGACGGCGTCGATTTTGCTCTTTTCGGCGTTTTCCGCCAGGATCAGCGTCGAGAGAACATCGCCATACTGGCTGAGGATCAGGGAATATTCGTCCTTGTCGATGGCGCCGTTGGCATAGGCCTCGCATGCGCGGAAGGTGCCGTCGCGCAGGGCCTGAACCGCGACCGAGCGGCCGACCAGTTGGGTCAGGGTCTGGGTGAGATTGTGCTCGGCGGTGGCGTTGATGGTGTCGGAGGCGGTGCCGCCGACGCTGTTGGTGGTGCTGGCGCTCAACTTGCTGACCATCGCGATGGCCATCGCGATGTCCGGGCTGGGCTCGCTGCATATGATCTTTTTGTTCTTCGGATCCGTGGCGGCGTCGTCGAACCGGTTCCGGGAAATCACCGTGCGGACATCGGCGGTGGTGTAGGTGATTTTGCTGTTGTCGAAATCTTTGTCGGTGGCATAGCCCTGGCTGACATTGTCCTCGAACATCACGCAGCCGGAGAGCAGCATGATGGCGAGCAGGGCGGGTGGCCCGGCGTGGCGGAGGGCCGAAAGCGATCGGATGGTCATGACAATCCCCCTCTTGGTGATTTTGCGGAATGTTCTCCCAACTCAAATCAACCAAAACATTGCGCCAGATATCTTTTGCACGCAATAAACCATAATTATTCGCGCTATGCGCGCAATACTGGATCGTCAACGGGTTGGGGCCCTGCGCGCATGGCACGGGGCGGAAGCTCTGCGGAAAAGTCATGGGTTCCAAGGGCCTTGCGGCCCTTGGCGGGGTGCGGGGCGGCGCCCCGCATTCAGCGGCTGAGAAGGGCGAGCAGCCCGGTATAGGCGGCGAGCGCGCCGCAAGTCAGCCCGGCCTGCCAGCGGCGGGGCTCGGGGCGCCAGGGCAGGATCGCGGCGGGGCGGGCGAGACCGAGCGGCAAGGCCAGCAGATAGAGCAGACTGCCGAAGGCGAAGGCGAAACGCTTTTCGGGACCGTTGGGCACCAGCAGGAACAGCAGCACGGTGACGATCAGCCACAGGGCGATGGTGGCGCTGGGGCCGGGCCGCAGGGCGGCGAGGCGGTCACGGAACGTCATCGTCGGCTTCTCCCGCCGCGCCCGGGACGGGGCGGCCTCGCCCTCGATGTGGGGCGCGGCGGAAGATCTCTCAATAGCCGTCGAAGTCGTTGTTGCCCTGGGCCGAGCCGTGCATGCGGCGTTCCGACCAGTTGATGACCCAGGAGGCGATGTTGGCCTGGGTGAGCGGGGGCGGCAGCCGGCGCAGCATCGAGGGCAGGCTGTAGAAGCGGCGGTACATCTGCTGGATGTGGCCTTCCATCTCGGCCGGACTGCCCTGTTCGGGCCGGATCTGACAGAGTTGGCCGGGCCAGCGGTCGATCGACTCGGGATCGAGGATGCGGCCGGCGGCGAGGTACTCCTCGTACAGCTTGGTGCCCCTGGTCGGGGTCAGGATGTTGAAATAGGCCGCCGGCACCTTGTTGCGTTCGAGGAATTCGAGGGTCGAATCGAACACGGTCGGGCTTTCGCCGTCCCAGCCGAAGATGAAATTGAGCGAGAAGCTGATGCCGCGCTTGCGCAGGTTGGCGACCATCTCGTCATAGCGGTTGACCTTGTTGGCGGTCTTGCGCATCGCCTTGAGGGTGGCGTCGTCGATGCTTTCGATGCCGATATTGACGTGCAGCACCCCGCTGCGGACGGCGAGGTCGAGGAAATCCGTGTCGAGACAGAGATGCGACGACCACAGGGTCGACCAGCGCACCTTGAGCGGGATCATCGCCTCCATCAGTTCGAGCGCGCGCGGCTTGTTGCCGCCGAAATTGCTTTCGCCGAAGAACAGGTTGCGGCCGCCGCAGCGGCGGATCTCCTCGGCGACCTCGGCGGCGGGGCGCCAGCGGTAGCGGCCGCCGAGATAGAGCCGCTCGCTACAGAAATCGCATTGGAACGGACAGCCGCGCGAGGATTGCAGGGTGAAGGTGCGGAACGGCCCGTAGCGGCGCATGTCGAGCAGGTCGTAGCGCGGGGCCGGCAGGCCGGCGAGGTTCTGGAGCGGCTCGGCGCGGTAGACCTGCTGCAACCGGCCGGCGGCGGCGTCGGCCAGGAGGGTGGGCCAGATCGGCTCGGCCTCGCCGATCGCCACCGCGTCGCAATGATCGAGCGCCTCCTCGTTATAGAAGAAGGCGTGCGGCCCGCCGATCACCACCTTGACGCCGCGGGCGCGGAAGCGGGCGGCGATGTCGTAGGCGCGCACCGAATGCAGCGTCCAGCACGAGATCGCCACCAGATCGACCGGGGCGGCGTAATCGATGTCCTCGAGCTGCTCGTCGATCAGCCGCATTGTCCATTCGGGCGGGGTCAGCGCGGCGAGATAGGGCAGGGTGAGCGGAACCACCGAGCGGCGTTTGCTTTTGAACACGACCCGCTCGGAGGGCGAGCGGTAGTGGGACGGCTGAATGATAAGAAGGCGCATCAGACTCGCTGCGAACTCTGTCCGGGGGATGAAAAACGGGAAAGCGATGGCCCGCCGCATGAACGCGTGGGTTTAGCAGACTCCCCCGATCTCTGCGAAAGCAGGGAGAATGCCGCAGAGGATCCCGGTTCTTCAAGTCCGTCGATGACAAAGCCGCCCGGCGTGCGGGTCGGGGCTCGGCGGCTTCAGCCGGCCCCGGCCGAGGCCAGCGCCGGAGCCGGCGCGGCGGTGCCGCCGTCGCCGCCCCGCAGGGCGGCGGCGGCGCGGGCGCGGATTTCGGCGAAGCGGTGCGACACCAGCAGGGCGCCGTCGCGGAACACCGGCCGCAACAGGTCGTCGGCCTCGGCGCAACTGCCGGCGGCGACGGTGTGCCATTCCCCGGCGGCGTCGCGGCACAAGGCGAGGCGGCCACGCTTCGAGCCCTTGCCCTGGTCGGTGACCGGTTGCTTGAACACGTCGCGCCAGAGGCCGTGACACTGGATCGCCGAGGCCTTCATCGCCCAGGAGAAGGTGTCGCGATCGACCTTCTGCAACAGGGCGCCGCCCATGCCGAAGGCGATGTTGTCGATGGCGAAGCGGTCGGCGCGCATCCGCTCCAGGATGGCGCGGATGGTGGCGGGATTGATGCCGTCGCCCTGGATCACCCGCACGGCGGGGTGGAGCACCTCGTAGCCCTTGCTGTTGCGGCTGGTGCCGAACGCCTTGGCGGCGAGGCGCAGCACCAGCGCCACCACCTCGACCGGATCGCCGGAATCCGGGCGGATCACCAGGGTGCCGCCCATGTCGAGCACCTGCTGGCGCAGCCGGCCGCCCCACAGCGATTCGACCGCGTGGAACACGTCGTAGGAATCCGACACCACCGCGACGACCCGGCCGGGGCCGCCGAACTGGCGCAGCATGTTGGCGTAGGCGTCGGCCTCGCCGGCGCGGCCCCAACTGGTGATGGTGGAATGTTCGGCGGCGGGGATCGAGAAGCCGGCCATCGGCTCGTCATAGAAGCGGGCGGCGGCGAGCAGGGCCTCGACGGTGTCGGTGCCCTGGAAATTGACCAGATGGGCCATGCCGCCCAGCGCGGCGGTCTCGCCCGAGGAGGCGCCGCGCGCGCCGAAATCGTGCAGTTTGAAATCGAGGCTGGCTTCGGGGGCGTCGGAGGTCTGTTGCCACGCCGCGCGCAACAGGCGCTTGACCGCCCAGGACAGGGTCGCCACCGTCGAGGGATACCACAC
Organism: Pseudomonadota bacterium; assembly: GCA_039804805.1. Lineage (GTDB taxonomy): Bacteria > Pseudomonadota > Alphaproteobacteria > Rhodospirillales > Magnetospirillaceae > Phaeospirillum. The sequence continues at coordinate 1,331 of JBDLVO010000464.1, read as the reverse complement.
CGCGCGCAGCAAGGCGGTTTCGAGGTAGGATGTCAGCCAGAACGCCGCCGGGTCGGTGTTGACCAACTGGACCAGGGCATGGCCGGGCGGCACCACGCTGCCCTCGGCGACGGCACGGATCTCGACCGGCAGGCGGCCGCCGTGACGGGCGAGGATGTGGCGCCAGCCTTCCTCGTAGAACGGCACGCCATGGGCGGCGAACAGGGTGCGGGCCTGGTCGATGAAGGCGGCGGTGACCGGGGCGGCGGCGAGGCGGCGCAGATAGGCCTGGAGCCCGAAGGTCACCACGCCGGGCACCGCCAGTCCGCTGTGGTCGGCGCGGGCCTCGACGTAGGAGGAGACATGGCTGGTACCGTCGGGATACTGCCATTTGTGGCTGGTCTTGTAGCTGTCGACGGCCAGAATCGGGTTGAACTCGACCTCCATGACGCGCGAACTCGATCAATTTTTGGGCAGGAAGGAATACCTGCCTCGACTATGGACGAAAGGACGGCCTCGGGCAACCGCCCGACGCGCCGCCGCAACCGGAGGCGACCATGACACGGCTGAGTCTGGAGCGGCTGGTCGAAGCCTATGCCTGCGGGGTGTTCCCGATGGCGCGCGAGCGCGACGACCCCCGCCTGTACTGGGTCGATCCCGAATGGCGCGGCATCCTGCCACTCGACTCCTTCCATGTGCCGCACCGGCTGGGCCGCACCCTGCGCCGGGGCGGGATCGAGGTGCGCTGCGACACCGCCTTCGACGCGGTGATCCGGGCCTGCGGCGCTCCGGCGCCCGACCGGCCCGACAGTTGGATCAACGCCGAGATCGTCCGCTTGTTCGGGGCGTTGCACCGGGCCGGGCTGGCCCATTCGGTCGAAAGCTGGCAGGACGGCCATCTGGTCGGCGGGCTGTACGGGCTGGCGCTCGGCGGGGCCTTCTTCGGCGAGAGCATGTTCTCGCGCGCCACCGACGCCTCGAAGCTGGCGCTGGTCCACCTGGTGGCGCGGCTGAAGCAAGGCGGCTTTTGCCTGCTCGACACCCAGTTCGTCACCGAGCATCTGCGCCAGTTCGGCGCGATCGAGATTCCGCGCGCCGAATATCGCCGCCGTCTCGCCGCCGCGCTGGCCCGCCCGGCCCGGTTCGACCCGGCGCCCGGCTGGGGTGGCGCGGCGGTGCTGGCGGCGGCGCTGGCGAAGCTGCCGGCGGAGGGGGCCGACCCGGCGTTCTTGACGTAATCGTGAATGACCCATAAATGAGATGCTTCTAAAAAAATGCGCCGAATAGGGGCATAGCCCTATGGCATTATGGCTATGCATCATGGCAGAATGCTCCACGACTAAGGTTACCGC
>JBDLVO010000463.1:0-2682 GCA_039804805.1 Pseudomonadota bacterium | reverse complement strand
CGATAGCAGCACGGCGGTGCCGACCAGATTCGACTGGACGAAGGCGGCCGGACCGGCGATCGAACGATCGACGTGGGTTTCGGCGGCAAGATGCAGGATCAGACCCGGCCGGTGGGCGGCCAGGATCGCCGCCACCGCCGCCGCGTCGCAGATGTCGGCCTGAACGAAGGCGAAGCGCGGATGGGGCCGCAATTCGTCGAGCGTCGCCGGATTGGCGGCGTAGGTCAACTTGTCGAGACAGACCACCCGGTCGTCGGTGTGATCAAGCAGATGGTGGCAGACCGCCGACCCGATGAAGCCGGCCCCGCCGGTAACCAGAATGCTCATCGCCCTCACCGCGCCAGATTGAGCAGGTAGCGGCCATAATCCGACTGACGCAGCGGCTCGGCGAGCCGGAGCACCTGGGCCTGATCGATCCAGCCCCGGCTGAAGGCGATTTCCTCCGGGCAGCCGACCTGGAGATTCTGCCGCTCGACCAGGGTGCGGACGAACTGACCGGCATCGAGCAGCGAGCCGGGGGTGCCGGTGTCGAACCAGCAGAATCCCCGCCCCAGCCGCTGCACCCGCAGCCGGCCGCGTTCGAGATAGGTCCGGTTGACGTCGGTGATTTCCAATTCCCCCCGGGCCGAGGGCCGCAACGCGCGGGCGATCTCGACCACCTCGGCATCGTAGAAATACAGCCCGGTCACCGCCCAGTGCGATTTCGGCACGGCCGGCTTTTCCTCGATCGAGCGGGCCTGGAACGATTCGTCGAACTCGACCACACCGTAATGCCACGGCTCGCGCACCGAATAGCCGAAGATCACCGCCCCCTCCTCCAGCGCGGCCGCCTGGCTGACCAGGGCGCTGAGACCGCCGCCGTGGAAGATGTTGTCGCCCAGCACCAGACAGCAGGGCGCGCCGGCCAGAAAGGCCTCGCCGAGCAGGAAGGCCTGAGCCAGCCCGTCGGGCGAGGGCTGGGCGGCATACTCGATCGACAGCCCCCACTGGCGGCCGTCGCCGAGCAGGCGGCGGAACGAGTCCTGATCGGCGGGGGTGGTGATGATCAGGATCTCGCGAATTCCGGCCAGCATCAGGGTGCTGAGCGGGTAATAGATCATCGGTTTGTCGTAGACCGGCAGGATCTGCTTGCTGATCGAGACCGTGAGCGGAAAAAGCCGGGTGCCGCGCCCACCGGCCAGGATGATCCCCTTCATCCCCGCTTCCCCCGAATCGTGGCGGCGGCGCCGACCGGGCCGGACCACGGCATCGTGAAGATCATACTCGAACACCCCGAAACTCGAAAAAACCTGTCCACGCCGGCGGGCCGGGGCTCGGCGGTCGAAACGAAGCTTTCTTATCGGAAATGGACCATTTGATGAAGTCCCGACATCTCCTCGCACGAAAAAGGCGGCCGGGATGAACGTCTCCATTCCAACCGCCAGGACGCCTCCTCCGCGCGCGGTCACCGGGACAAGTGACGGCCAACAAGGGCCTTGTGGCCCTTGGCGGGTGTGGGCGGAGCCCACATCATGCCACACGCCCCGGCGACGTGACAAACCGGGAACAAACCGGCTAGTCTGCCGGCGATGATGACCGATCCGCAGATCGTGCTGCCGCCCGTGCCGGTGCTGATCGTCGGCTGGCGCGGCGCGATGGCGCTCGCCCCCGACGGCGAGTGCCGCACCCTGTCGGCCGCCGAAGCCGCCCGGCTGGCCCGTTGCGACCAGCCGATTGTCTGCCATGGCCCGGCGGCCGCCGCCCGGCTGCGCATCGAACGGTTCGAATGCCACGACCTGCTCGAACTGTTCGCCTTCGTCCGCCCGGCCCGCTTCTGTCTGCCCACCCCGCGCGGGCTGGCCGAGGCGGTTGGGCTGCCGCCGCCCCGCGACGCCGCCGACGAGGCGGAAACGCTGCGCCGGGCGGCGCGGCGGCTGCTCGAAACCCTGGCCGAGGCCGCCGCGCGAGCCCGGCCGCGTGCGCTCGGCGAGGTGCGCGGACTGGCCTGGATGATGGCGCGCGGCGGCTGGGTGTGGGGCCGCGCCGTGCTGGCCGCACTGGGCGGCGAGAACGAGGGCGGGCGCGGTGCCGCCGCCGCCCGGGTGTGGGAGCGTCTGCCCGAATGGAGCGACGGCCCGGCCGAGCCCCCCGCCACCAGCCTGCCGGTCAGCCCGGCCGAGGCGCGGGCGCGGCTGGCCAAGATGCTCGGCCCCGATGCCGAGCAGCGGCCGGGCCAGGCCGATTACGCCTCGGCGGTCAGTCAGGCCTTCCTGCCGCGCGAGTCCCCGGGCGAGCCGCATCTGGTGCTGGCCGAGGCCGGAACCGGCACCGGCAAGACCCTTGGCTACATCGCCCCCGCCAGTGTGTGGGCGGAAAAGAACGGCGCCCCGGTGTGGATCTCGACCCACACCCGCAACCTCCAGCGCCAGCTCGACGCCGAACTGGACCGGCTGTTCCCCGACCCGGCCGAGAAGGCGCGCAAGGTGGTGATCCGCAAGGGGCGCGAGAACTATCTCTGCCTGCTGAATTACGAGGAGGCGGCGCGTCAGGACCACCGCCGCGCCCCGGTGCCGGTCGGGCTGGTGGCGCGCTGGATCGGCGCCACCCGCGACGGCGACATGGTCGGCGGCGATTTTCCCGGCTGGCTGGTCGATCTGCTCGGCCGCTCGGCGACGCTGGGCCTGACCGACCGGCGCGGCGAAT
>JBDLVO010000462.1:0-2612 GCA_039804805.1 Pseudomonadota bacterium | reverse complement strand
CCCGTCGCCGGTGCTCGGCCACAACCCCGCCGCCGCGCTCTATACGGTCAAATCCTACAGCGGCCGGATGCTGGACAAGACCCGCCTGCGCGACTTGTGATCGGGGAGACGGCGGGAGGCCACATTTTGGCCGGTGCCGTCAGGCCCAGACATCCTGGGTGATGTTGGCGTACCAACTGGCGGCATAACCGGCTTCGAGGGCGCGGAACGGCGCCGGGGCGGCCTTGGGGCTGACCCCGCCCGAACCGGGCACCTCGGCCAGCTTGCCGTCGATCACCCGGTAGACCCCGGCCACGGTGATCCCCCAGTTCGGCGCCAGCAGGCTGTAGCAGGTGTTCATCCACAAGGGCTCGGGCGGCGCGTCCCCGGTCAGCGAGGCCACCAGCGCGGCGGCGGCGACCTTGGCCTGGGAATTGGCGGTGAAGGCGGATTTCGGCTGCGGATTGGCGATGGTGGCGTCGCCGATGACGTAGATCTCGGGCGCCTTGACCGATTGGAAGGTCCGCGGCACCACCGGCACCCAGCCCGAGGCGTCGGTCAGCCCGGCCTCGATCGCGATCCGGCCCGCGCTCTGGGGCGGGATCACGTTGAGCACCCCGGCGCGGTGGCGGGTGCCGAATTCGGTTTCGACCGTCAGGCTGGCGGCCTCGACCCGGGCGACCTTGCCGTCCTTGCCGGCCGGCACCCATTCGATCAGGCCGGGATAAAGCGCGTCCCACCCCTCCTGGAACAGCCCCTGCTTGGAAAAGCTGTCCTTGCCGTCGAGCAGCAGCAGCTTCGAACGCGGCTTGTGGGTCTTGAGATAATGGGCGATCAGGCTGGCCCGCTCATAGGGCCCGGGCGGGCAACGGTAGGGATTGGCCGGGATCGACAGCACCACCACCCCGCCATCCTCCAGCGCTTCGAGCTGGCGGCGCAGCAGCAGGGTCTGCGGCCCGGCCTTCCAGGCGTGCGGCGCCAGTTCGGCCGCCGCCGGGTCATAGCCCGGCAATGCCCCCCATTTGAGGTCGATCCCGGGCGACAGCACCAGCCGGTCATAGGCCAGCCGCTCGCCGCCCTCCAGCACCACCCGCCGGGCGGCGGGGTCGATCGCCACCACCTCGGCCTGGATCACCTCGATGCCGCGCGCCCGCAGCCCGTCGAAGCCGAAGCGGTTCTGCTCGAGGTCGCGCAGCCCGGCCACCACCAGATTGCTGAACGGGCAGGTCAGCACGCTCGACTGGCGTTCGACCAGGGTCACCCGCAGGTCGGGATCGAACCGGCGCAGGTAATGGGCGGCGGTGGCGCCGCCGAAGCCGCCGCCGACCACCACCACCCGGGGGCCGCTCCCCTCCGGCCCGGTGGCGCAGCCCCCGGCCAGCGCGGACAGGCCGGCGGCCCCGGCCAGGGCGAGAAACGAACGGCGGTCGCAACGGCTCATCGGACGGCACTCCTCAGCGGAGGGAGGAAAAATAGGCGGCGACCTGATCGATCTCGGCCTCGCTCAGTCCCTTGACCAGCCGGGGCATCACCGTCGCGTTGGCGACCCGGTCGGCCTTGAAGTCGCGCAGCTTGCCGGCCAGCAGCAAGGCGGGTTTGCCGGCGATCGCCGGAATCGGCCCGTCGCGCCGGCCGTCGGTGCCGTGGCAATTGGCGCAGACCGCGGCGGCGGCGGGCAGGTCGGTGGCGAACGCGGCGCCGGTCGGGGCGAGCAGCGCGGCGACCACGGCAAGAACGGCGAAGGGGCGCATCACAGCCTCCGATTGAAACTATACAAAAATACCAGATTTATGGGTTATTGGCAACCGGCCGGCGGGGGGAGGAGGTAAAGCTATTGGGCTGCCGCGCTCATCCCGCCGGCACCGCCACCTGCCGGGTCTCGACCCCGCCGTCGCGCCGCCGCCAGCGCAAGGTCAGCGCGCCGGGCCGGTCGGGGCGGAAGGAGAACACCAGCATCACCTCACGCGACACGCCGGGTCCCAGCACCGCCCGCCATAGCGGCCGGCCGTCGAACTCGGCCTCGAACCCGACATAATGCGGCACCGGGAGGCCGTCGGCGTCGAACCCGGCGGCGGGATCGGCCAGCGGCGGCGCCAGCGCCAGGGTGGTGACCTCGACCACCCCGCCGGGGGCGGCCGGGCCGGACAGGCGGATGCGGATGTCGGCCGCCGCGCTCACGAGCGGCAGCCGCCGCCGGCGGTGAGCTGGACCTCGGCGGTGGCGCCGATCAGACGGCCGTCGGCCAGCCGGGCCACCGCCGCCAGGGTCTGGCTGCGGCCGACCCGGATCCGCAGCCGCCATTCGGGCCGGACCAGTTCGGAGGACGGGGTGAAGCTGGCCAGCCAGGCCTTGCGGTTGCCCGGGGCGAACAGATGGATCTCGACCGGCCGCGCCCCCTCGGGCAGCAGCAGCGAAACCGGCACCGCCGCCCCGTCCTCGGCCAGTCCCGGCGCGGCCAGCACCAGATCGGACGACCACGCCACCCGCTCCGCCGCGAGCCCCAGGTCGCGCAGGGCCTCGGGCAGGGCCGGCGGCACGGGCGCGGCGCGCGCCGCCGCCGGCTCTATCCCCAGATCGTTAGCGTTCAGGTCTGTTCTCCTGTCTATTGATCCTTTCTCGTATGCGGTTTCATT
>JBDLVO010000461.1:0-6868 GCA_039804805.1 Pseudomonadota bacterium | reverse complement strand
GCTGGCGCCTCCGGACCTCCGCTTTTTTTCGAAAAAAAGGGGGTCCGGGGCATCGCCCCGGGCGGGCCGGCGGGCGGCAGCCCGCCTCACTCGTTGCGTTGCGCGCGGAGCGCGCGGGGCGGCGGCCCGCGCGATGGTCCGGGATCGGGCTTGCGCCATGGCGGCGGGATGAGCTATCCCATCAGGATAAGGGTTCCCCTCGGGCGGAGCCGGAGCAACCTCGTCGAGAAGGGCGGCCCTCTTGCGGCCGGCAAGCAGCGGGATGAGCCATTCCGATCCGCAGGATGCGATCAGGGCCTTCGAAACCAAGGCGGCGAGCCTGATCGCCGCGACGCGCAGTCTCGACATCCCCCGCATCCTCACCCTGCGCCGGATGACCCTGGCCGATTCCCAGTCGCGCCGCTGGGCCAGCGAGAAGCAATTGACCGTGCTGTTCTCGGTGATCCTGACCAAGGCGGCCGAGCGTTACGGCCTCGACGCGCTGAAGACGGCGCGCACGCGCGGCTTCGCCCCGCTGCTGGCGGGCGAGGGCGACGGGCGCGACGAGGATCTGCGGGTGCTGGGCGAAATCGCCACCCAGTTGCTCGGCCCGCCCGAGCGCGATGCCGCCGAGGAAGCCCTGGCCGGTTTCCAGGCGCTGCTGTCGCGCGGGTTCGCTCCGGTTCCGCCGCGCTCCGCCCGGGTCCAGGCCGCCGGGCGCGAGCCGCCGCCGCTGTTCGCCGCCCAGCTCGGGCCGATGGGCGACCGCCGCGCCCCGCGCGCCCACCCGCCCGAGGAGAGCGGTGTCGATTTCGCCGTGCTGTTCGACGAGACGCTGTGCTCCTACGTGCAGAAGACCCTGTCGGTGTTCCGGGTCACCAGCCCGACCCACGGCATCCGCCTGCCGTTCCTGGTCGCGCCCGAATTCGGTCCGGTCTATCGCGAGCTGATGCGGCGCTTCATCCTGCCGCAGATGCGCGCCACCCGGCACATCCAGGCGCTGGCCCAGAGCTGCAACTGGGCCGAGGTCGGCGGCGCCCGGCTGATCGAGCTGATCCAGGGCAGCGAGGTCAACAACCCGATCCTGCATAATTGGGAGGCGCGCTGGGCGGCGTTCCGCCCCGCCAAGCCGGCGGCCGCCGCGCGCGGGCGCAAGAGCGCCGACGACGACAATCCCTGGCCGTTGCTGCGCGAGGAGGCCACCCGCTGCAACTTCCTGCCGCCGGGCGAGGACGATCTGCCCCTGCTGCGTGACATCCTGCGCTTCGAGGCCGAGGAGATCGCCCGCTGCTGGCGCGACCTCGGCCAGCTCTACGCCCAGGAATTCCCCGCCGACGGCCGCAATGAACCCGGCCGCGAGGGGGTGATGCGCGACGGGCTGCTGCGCTGGTTCCCCAAGCTGCCCGATCATGTCGGCGAGCATCTGGCGATCAAGGCGGTGTTCGAGTTCGAGCGGATCGACGCGGCTTGGCTCAACCGGCTGTTCGGCGGGCTGGGCCGCAGCGATTCCGAGCGGCGCCGGGTGGCGCCCTATCTGGCCGATTTCCTCACCGAACTGATGTGAGGCCCGGCCGGTTTCGCCGAGGGAGACCGTGATCTTGCCCGATGCCCGGATCAGCGTGATCGAGGCCGACATCACCCGTCTCAAGGTCGATGCCATCGTCAATGCCGCCAATGCCAGCCTGCTCGGCGGCAGCGGGGTCGATGGCGCGATTCATCGCGTCGCCGGCCCCCGTCTGCTCGAGGAATGCCGCCATCTCGGCGGCTGCCCCACCGGCGAGGTGCGGGTCACCCACGGCTTTGACCTGCCGGCGAAATGGGTGATCCACGCCGTCGGTCCGGTCTGGCGCGGCGGCAATCACCACGAGGCCGGCCTGCTCGCCGCCTGTTATCGCAACGCGCTCGATCTGGCGGCGACGGTCCATGCCCTGACGCTGGCCTTTCCAGCGATCTCGACCGGGATCTACGGCTTTCCCCGCGACGAGGCGGCGGCGATCGCGGTGACGACGGTGGCCGGCTGGCTGGCCGGCTCCCATCCGCTCGATCAGGTGATCTTCTGCTGCTTCTCGCCGGACAGCGCCGAGGCCCACCGTCAGGCCCTGGCGCGGCTGTGACCGCCCCCGTTTCCCGCGCCGGCCGCCAGATCGTCCTCCACCTCGCCCCCTGGCGCCCCGCGCCGGGTTGGCTGCCGCCGGCGACCCGGGCCTACGCCATCGGCGACATCCACGGCCATGTCGATCTGCTCGACGTCCTGCTCGGGGCGATCCACGCCGAGGCGGTGTCGGCCGCCGCCGCCCATCCCGGCCTGCGCCAGGTGCTGGTGACGCTCGGCGATTACATCGATCGCGGCCCGCGCTCCGACGCGGTGCTCGACCGGCTGTCCGGCTTCGACCTGCCCGAGCTCGAATGCCACTGTCTGCGCGGCAACCACGAGGAATTCCTGCTCGAATTCCTGACCACCCCGCTCAAGGTCACCTCCTGGCTGGTTCATGGCGGGCGCGAAACCCTCGACAGCTACGGCATCGCTCCACCCGACCCGTTCGATCCGGTGGCGGTCGCCGCCGCTTCCGCCGCGCTGCGCGCCCACCTGCCGCCGGCCCATCGCGCCTTCCTCGCCGGCCTGCCCGATTTCTTTCGCCTCGGCGGCTATTGCTTCGTCCATGCCGGGCTGCGCCCCGGTTTGCCGCTTGAGGTCCAGGACCCGCGCGACCTGCGTTGGATCCGCGAGGACTTCCTCGAGTCCGACGCCGATTTCGGCTGCGTCGTGGTTCATGGCCACACCATCGTTCCGGCCCCGGTGATCCGCCGCAACCGCATCGGCCTCGATACCGGCGCCTATGCCACCGGGCGCCTGACCGCGCTGGTGCTCGATCAATCCTCCTGCCGTCTGCTGACCGCCGCCCGCACCGGGTAGGCATTGCGCGGGCGGCAGTCCGCCCGCCTCAGGCCATCACCGAGACGAATTCGGCGAACACGTCGGCCTGCAACGCGGCGTGTTTGTGCATCGCCTCCTGGGCGCGTTCAGGGTCGGCGGCCTCGATCGCGGCCAGGATGTCGGCATGTTCGGCCAGGCTGACGTCGATCCGGCCGGGGTGGCTCAACTGGTAGCGGCGGTAGGGGGCGAGGCGGGCGAACAGGGTGTGGGCGATCTCGCGCAGGATCTCGTTGTGGCTGCCGCTTTGCAGCGCGTCGTGGAAGGCGAGGTTGGCGGCGTAATAGGCGTCGACGTCGCGGGCGGCGGCATAGCCGCGCGAATGGCGGTGCAGCGCCGCCAGCCGTTCCTTTTCCTCCATCGACATCCGCCGCGCGGCGTAGCGGGCGCACAGGCCCTCGATCTCGCCCATCACCTCGAACATCTGCACCATCCGGTGCAGGTCGAGCGGCGCCACCACCGCTCCCTGGCGCGGCTTTTTCTCGACCAGACCGGAATGGACCAGTTGCAGGATCGCCTCGCGCACCGGGGTGCGCGACAGGCCGAACCGGGCCGCGAGACTCTCCTCGTCGAGGCGGGCGCCGGGGCGCAGCCGGCCCTGGAAAATGTCGGTCTCAATCGTGAGGCGGATTTCCTCCGCCCTGGTAATCGGTCTGGTGGCTTCTGTCATCGCATGGTTCCGTTGCGGCTGCCGGGCACTATAGCCGAGCCGGGCGCCTTGTTCAAATCAGAGCGGCAAATTGCACATTTTTTAGATCTTTACGTATACATGCCGGGGGGCAAGCGGGCCGGGCGGCGAATTTCCTCCTTCAGCCCCCCGGGGTTTCGGGGCACACTACGCGAAGCTCCGCCACCGGATCGAGATGATGGATTCCTGCCCCGCCGCGTATGTCGCCCTTGCCCTCCGCCTTGCCGATGCCGCCCGGCCGGTGGTGCGGCGCTATTTCCGCACCCCGATCGCGGTCGATACCAAGGCGGATGCCAGCCCGGTGACCGTCGCCGACCGCGAGGTCGAGTCGGCGATGCGGGCGATCCTTGCCGCCGAGGTGCCCGATCACGGCATCCTGGGCGAGGAGCATGGCCGCGAGCATTGCGACGCCGAATGGGTGTGGGTGCTCGATCCGATCGACGGCACCGCCGCCTTCATCTCCGGCAAGCCGAGCTTCGGTACCCTGATCGCCCTGGCCCATCGCGGCCGGCCGGTGCTGGGGATCATCGATCAGGCCTATACCGACGAACGCTGGCTGGGGGTGGCCGGCCATCCCACCACCCTCAACGGCCAGCCGGTGGCGGTGCGGGCCTGTCCCGACCTCGCCCACGCCCAGGCCAGCACCACCGCGCCCGAACTGTTCGACGCCGCCACCCGGCCGGGCTGGGACCGCGTCGCCGCCCGGGTCGGCCGGCTGCGTTATGGCAGCGATTGCTACGCCTATGCCCTGGTCGCCACCGGCTTCGTCGATCTGGTGGTCGAGGCCGGGCTCAAGCCCTACGATTACGCCGCGCTGGTGCCGGTGGTCGAAGGCGCGGGCGGGATCATGACCGACTGGGCCGGGCGCGGCCTGACCATCGACTCCGACGGCCGGGTGGTCGCCGCCGGCGATCCCCGCACCCTGGCCGAGGCGCTGGCGGTGCTGGCGGCATGAGCCCCGACGCGGTCGACGCCCTCTACGCCCGCCTCGCCGCCGCCAATCCCGAGCCGCGCAGCGAACTCGACTACCGCGACGCCTATACCCTGCTGGTGGCGGTGGTGCTGTCGGCCCAGGCCACCGATGTCGGGGTCAACAAGGCGACCGGCCCGCTGTTCGCCCAGGCCGCGACCCCGGCGGCGATGGTCGACCTGGGCGAGGAGCGGCTGGCGGAGATGATCCGCACCATCGGCCTCTACCGCACCAAGGCCCGCAACGTCATCGCCCTGTCGCGGCTCCTGCTCGACCGGCATGGCGGGCAGGTGCCGGCAGAGCGCGCGGCGCTGGAGGCGCTGCCCGGGGTCGGGCGCAAGACCGCCAACATCATCCTCAACATCGCCTTCGGCCAGCCGACGCTGGCGGTCGATACCCACGTCTTCCGCCTCGCCAACCGCACCGGCCTCGCGCCGGGCAAGACGGTCGAGGCGGTCGAGCGCGGCCTGCTGGCGGTGACGCCGGAACGCTGGCTGCGCCATGCCCATCACTGGCTGATCCTGCACGGCCGCCACGTCTGCAAGGCGCGCAAGCCGGCCTGCGAGTCCTGCCTCATCGCCGACCTGTGCGCCTTCCACACGGGGGCGGCGTGACTCCGGCGCTGATGCTGCAAGGCACCGGTTCCGATGTCGGCAAGTCGCTGCTGACCGCCGGGCTGTGCCGGCTGTTCACCCGGCGCGGGCTGCGGGTGCGGCCGTTCAAGCCGCAGAACATGAGCAACAACGCCGCCGTCACCCTCGATGGCGGCGAGATCGGCCGCGCCCAGGCGTTGCAGGCCCGCGCCTGCCGGGTGCCGCCGCGCGCCGACATGAATCCGGTGCTGATCAAGCCGCATTCCGACACCGGCGCCCAAGTGGTGGTCGGCGGACAGGTGTGGGGACAGGCCGGGGCGGGCGATTACCAGCGGCTGAAGGCCGGGCTGCTGCCCGAGGTGCTGGCCGCCTTCGCCCGGCTCGGCGCCGAGGCCGAATTGGTGCTGGTCGAGGGGGCCGGCAGCGCCGCCGAGGTCAATCTGCGCGCCGGCGACATCGCCAACATGGGCTTCGCCACCGCCGCCGACCTGCCGGTGGTGCTGGTGGCCGACATCGACCGGGGTGGGGCGATCGCCGCCCTGGTCGGTACCTGGGCGGTGCTGCCACCGGAGGAACGGGCGCGGATCAAGGGCTATGTCGTCAATCGCTTTCGCGGCGATCCGACCCTGTTCACCCCGGCGCTCGACGTGATCGCCGCCCATACCGGGCTGCCCTGCCTCGGCATCGTGCCCTGGTTCGCCGAGGCGGCGCTGCTGCCGGCCGAGGATGCCGCCAGCCTGGCCGTCGGTCCCGGCGCGCCGGGCCGGCCGCTGCGGGTCGCGGTGCCGCGCCTGCCCTGCATCGCCAATTTCGACGATCTCGATCCGCTGGCGGCCGAGCCCGACCTCGGCCTCGATCTGGTCCCGCCCGGCCGGGCCCTGCCCGGCGACGCCGATCTGGTGATCCTGCCCGGCTCGAAGGCAACCATCGCCGATCTGGCCTTTCTGCGCGCCCAGGGCTGGGACATCGACCTGGCCGCCCATCTGCGCCGGGGCGGACGGGTGCTGGGGATCTGCGGCGGCTATCAGATGCTGGGGCGGCGCATCACCGACCCGCTCGGGGTCGAAGGCCCGGCCGGGGCCAGCGTCGAGGGCCTCGGCTGGCTGGAGGTCGAAACCGAGATGGCGGCGGCCAAGGTGCTGCGCGACAGCCACGGCCTCGACCATCTCGGCCGCCCGGTGCGCGGCTACGAGATGCACATGGGCCGTACCTTCGGCCCCGATTCCGAACGCCCGCTGGTGATTCTCGACGGCCGCCCCGACGGCGCCCGCTCGATCGACGGCAAGGTCGCCGGCTGCTACCTGCACGGCCTGTTCGCCTCGGATTCGTTCCGCGCCGGCTTCCTCGCCGCGCTACGCCCCGGCCGGGCCGAAGGCGAGGCGTGGGAACCCCGGATCGAGGCGATTCTCGACCGGCTGGCCGACCATCTCGCCGCCCATCTCGACCTCGCCCGCGTTGCCGCGATCGCCGGTCTGTAACGGAAGGGGTTCCAAGGGCCTTGCGGCCCTTGGCGGGTGCGGGCAGAGCCCGCTTTTTATCCCTGTTCTATTTCGTCAGCGCGGGCGCGGACGCCGCTGAGCAGCCAGACCAGCCCGCCGGGCAGGGCGCCGGCGGTACAGGTCAGGCCGAACAGCACCGACAGCACCAGGGCGGAATGGGGCTCGGTGCCGATATAACCGAAGGCGGCGACCATCGCGGTCTCGCGC
>JBDLVO010000460.1:0-5008 GCA_039804805.1 Pseudomonadota bacterium | reverse complement strand
GGGGCCGTGGGCGGACTGGTCGCGCACCCTGTTCGGCGGCACGCTGCTGGGCCAGTCGGGCGGTTTCGGCTTCGATCAGGCGCTGCCGCGCTTCTGGCGCGACTGGGCCCAGTTGATGGCGGCGACGATGACGCCGAGCGCGGTCACTCCCAACTCGCTCGGCCTGTGCGCCCGGGTGCCGTGGGCGGAAAAGCTGGTCGATTTCGACCGCATCCGCGACATCGAGCCCTATTTCTATCTCAACGCCTACAACATCGATCAAGAGATCATGGAGGACTTCTCGAAGGAGGAGATCACCCCCGATCATTTCCGCGCCGCCTTCGCCTTTCCCTTCATCTACGGCCCCTACCAGATGGGCGAGGATCATTATTACGAGGCCGCCTCGCACGACGCGCTCAATTTCAAGGACCTGGTCGAGAAGCACACCGGGCTTGACACCATCGTCGTGCTCGACGTGCTGGGCAGCAGCCCGTTGGTGCGGCGCCCGCGCAATCTTTACGATTCGTGGGTGCAGTCGATGATCATCCCGCTGGTCAAGGTGGCCGAAAGCAACCTCGAACTGTTCGCCCTCAAGCACAACAACGGCTGGCGCCGGTCCGAGGGGGCCAAGAGCGACCTGCTGGTGCTGCCGTTCGACGTACCGGAGGAAGATTTGCCCGAGGTGCTCGACTGGTCCTATTCCAACGGCAAGCGGCTGTTCACGATCGGCTACGATTCGGCGCTGGCCTTCCTCGACCGTCACGGCGACCGCCTGTTCCCGCATCACTGAACACCGCCGTCTTGGGCTTTCGCCCGCGCCCGCTGGCGAAAGCCCCGTCCCGATCCGTCGCTATCCTCCCCCGCCCCGGCGTTATATAGTCCGCATATAGTCCGTGCGGCGGACGGCGACGGAGGACGGCGACAGCGGGATGGACGGGGACGGAGAACGGATCGAGGCGACGCTGGCGTTGCGCCGGTCGGGGCGCGGCGCGGTGGGGCGCGACCGCATCCGCCTGCTGGAGGAAGTGTCGCGGCTGGGCAGCATCGCCGCCGCCGCCGAGGCGGTCGGGCTCAGCTACAAGGGGGCGTGGGAAGCGCTCAACGCCGTCAACAACCTGTTGCCGCGTCCGGCCTTCGCCGCCCAGAGCGGCGGCCGCCATGGCGGCGGCGCCAGCCTGACCGCCGAGGGCGAGGCGCTGATCCGCGCCTTCCGCCTGCTGGAGGACCGGCTGGAGCGGGTGGCCGACCTGCTGACCGCCGGCGGCCCCGGCCTCGACCCACCACTGCTGCTGAGCCGGATCGGCCTGCGCACCACCGCCGGCAACGCCATTCGCGGCCGGATCGAATCGCTGCTGCCCGACGGGGTCAATCAGGCGGTGACGCTGCGCCTCAACCAGAGCGCCGCCCTCACCGCCCTGGTCACCGCCGACAGCGCCGCCGACCTCGCCTTGACCCCGGGGCAGGAGGTCACCGCGCTGATCGCCGCCAGTCTGGTGGTGCTGGCGCCCGGCCCGGAGCGGCCGGCCAGCAGCGCCGCCAACCACCTTGCCGGTCGGGTCGCCCGCCGCGACGACGGCCCGGTCGGCAGCGCGGTGGCGATCGATCTCGGCGAGGGCAAGACCCTGTCGGCGCTGGTCACCCGCACCGCCGCCGAGGACCTCGCCCTCGCCCCGGGCGATCCGGTGTGGGCGCTGGTCCAGGCCGCCCACGTCGTCATCGCGATCGACTGAGGTCAGCGCCGGCGGAAATAATACGGCAGGTAGGCCAGCAGCGCCGCCCCCTGCAACACGGCGCAGGCATAGAACGGCAGGCCGATCCGCCAGTCGCCGTGCGGCAGATGCGACACCGCCGCCAGCAGCGGGGCGCCGACCAGCGGGGCGACCACCCCGGCCAGACTGTTGAGCGAGCTGACCGCGCCCAGCACCTGCCCCTGGGTGCTGGCATCGGCGGCGGCGGAAATCAGGCTGTTGAGGGTGGCGCTGACGGTATAACCGAGCAGGTTGAGCAGGATCACCGCATAGATCATCCAGCCCTCGGTGGCGGCACCGAAGCCGACACAGGCGAGGCTGCACGAGGCCAACCCGGCCAGGGCCAGGGTGCGCGGGCTGAACCAGCGCAGCAGACGGCCGAGCAGCAGCCCCTGCACCAGCACCGCCATCCCGCCAACCGCCGCCAGCGACCAGCCGTTCTGTTCCGGCCCCCAGCCGAACTTGAAGCTGGTGAACAGCACCCAACTGGTGAACTGGAGGAACTGGCCCAGCGCGTTGAGGGCCAGCACCAGCGCCAGCCCGCCGACCCCGCGCAGCCGGGCCAGGGCGGTGAAGGCGGCCAGCGGATCGACCGCGCTCCAGCGGAACGGCCGCCGCCGTTCGGGCGGCAGCGATTCCGGCAGCACCAACCAGCCATAGAGCAGATTGACCATCGCCAACCCGCCGCCGACGAAGAACGGCAGACGCAGATCGATCGCCCCCAGACTGCCGCCCAGCATCGGCCCGACGATGAAGCCGACCCCGAACATCGCCCCGAGCAGGCCGAAGCGGCGGGCACGCTGCTCGGGCGGGGTGATGTCGGCGACATAGGCGTTGGCGACCGCCGCGTTGGCCTGCAACGCCCCACCGATCAGCCGCACCGCGATCAGCATCCACAGCGCGCTGGCCAGGCCGGTGGCGAACAGGTTGAGGCCGAGCCCGCAGAATCCCAGCAGCAGCACCGGCCGCCGGCCGAACGAATCCGACAGCGCCCCCAGCACCGGGGTACCGAGCAGGTTGGCGAAGCCGAAGGCGACCATCACCACCCCGAACCAGAACGCCTGCTCGGCCGGCGAGGCGGTGAAGCCGCCGACCAGCGCCGGCAACACCGGAACGATCACCCCGATCGTCACCATGTCGATCAGCACCGTCAGCATGATGAACGGCATCGCCGCATTGAAGGCGAAGGGGCGGGACGAAATCATGGTCACTCCTGGCCAGGGCGGCCGCGCCGGCCCCCGTCAGCCGACACTACCGACCCTCCGCCCGGAAGTCTCGCGCGACACACCAAAAAGTTGGGCAGGGCTGCCGCCCCGCCACCCCGCTTGGGGAGCCAAGCTCCCCAAACCCCTCATTTTTTGGAAACAAGGGGGGTCCGGGGCTCCGCCCCGCGCGGGTCGCGGGACCGCATCGCCCCGGGCGGAGTGGCGACGGGCTGATAACCGATCCCGGCCAGCAGGCGGCGCACCGCGTCGGGACCGAGGCCGAGCAGGCCGCACAGCTCGGGACCGGGCACGAACGGCCCGCCGCGCGCGGCGGCGCGGGCGGTCTGGGCCACCCGTTCGAGGATGTCGGCCCGCACCGCCACCCCGCCGCGCAACGGATAGCCGACCGCCGGATAGAAATCGGCCGGGTCGTCGGGGCCGACCTCCAGCGCGGTGCGGGCACCGGGCGGCGCCGGCGGCGGGCGGGCGGCGGCGAGGCTCCACAACAGGGCGCGCACCGCCTGGACCGGCGGTTTCAGCAGCGCCGGCAGGAACAGGCTGTGCTGGCCGAGGCGGATGCCGAGCTTGGCCAGCGCCTGCCGGTCGGCCGGGGTCAGCAGGGCCAGGGTGGCGCGGGCCGGGCCGCGCGCGGCCGAGCCCCAGCCCTCGACCAGATGGTGGACCAGCCCGCGCGCCGGACCGGTCAGACCGGCCTCGGTGGCGCGCAGCAGCGGGGCGAAGGCCTCGGCGATCACCGCGCGGGCGGCGGCGGTGAGGTGGCGGCGCAGCCGGTCGCGCGCCGCCGGGACCAGAAGATCGGACGACACCGGCTCGGCCAGCGGCTTCAGCGGATCGGTGCCGGGGCGGAGCGTGGCGACCACCGCGCCGTCCCAGAGCATCCCGGCCGGATCGAGGGTGAAGGCGGCGGGCGCGGCGGCGAGCAGGCGCTCGACCCGGGCGGCGATCTCGCCTTGCAGCGCCCGGCCAGCGGCGGCGGCGACCACCCGGGCGGCACCGCCAGTCTCGGCCGGGGCCGGGGCGAAGCTCAGCCCGTCAAGCCGGCCGATCAGGTGGCCCTCGACCGTCACCGCCCCGCCCGCGTCCAGTTCGGCCCGCATCGCCTCGGGCTGGCGCAGCCGGCGCAGCAGCACGGCGGTGCGGCGGTCGATGAAACGATTGGTCAGGCGCTGATGCAGCGCGTCGGACAGCCGGTCCTCGATCGCCCGGGTGACGCCCTGCCAGTGGCCGGGATCCTCGACCCAGTCGGCGCGATGGGAAATGAAGGTCCAGGTGCGGATCGCGGCGATGCGGGCGACCAGGGTGTCGATCTCGCCCTCGGTCCGGTCGAGCCGCTCGATCGCGCCGGCGAGGCCGTCCTCGGGCAGCCGTCCGCGCGGCCCGGCCAGGGCGACAAACACCCATTTCAGCAGGCGGACATGGGATTCATCCATCGTCTTGCGGAAATCGGGGATCTGGCACACCTCCCACAGCAGCCGGACCCGGGCCTGGCCGCCGGCCAGCGCCTCGACCCCGGCATCGGCCGCCAGCGCGGCCAGGGCGCGCTGGTCGTCGGCGTCGCGGGCGCGGGTCAGGCCAACGCGGTCGGGCGGCCGGTCGAGGCTGGCCAGCAACGCGCGCGGCGAGGTGAAGCGCAGGTCGCGATTGCGCCACATCAGGCTGCGCAACGGGTCGAAGCGGTGGTTCTCGACCGCCTCGATCGTCTCGGGATCGAGCGGGGGCGCGTCGGCGGTGGTGCCGAAGCTGCCGTCATTGAGGTGGCGGCCGGCCCGGCCGGCGATCTGGGCGATCTCGGCCGGGACCAGCGGGCGCGGGCCGCGCCCGTCGAACTTGCGCAAGGCGGCGAAGGCGACGTGATCGACATCCATGTTGAGGCCCATCCCGATCGCGTCGGTGGCAACGATGTGATCGACCTCGCCGGCCTGATACAGCGCGACCTGGGCGTTGCGGGTGCGCGGGCTGAGCGCCCCCAGCACCACCGCCGCCCCGCCGCGGGCACGGCGCACGCTCTCGGCCAGCCCGTAGACCTCGGCGGGGCGGCGGTGGTGCTGGGGGCGC
>JBDLVO010000459.1:0-4622 GCA_039804805.1 Pseudomonadota bacterium | reverse complement strand
GAGGATGCGCTGGCGGCCGGTGCTGGCGGCGCCGCCGGCCTGTTCGACGATGAAGGCCATCGGGTTGGCTTCGTACATCAGCCGCAGCTTGCCGCCCTTGGCCTGGTTCTCGGCATCCATCGGATACATGAACACCCCGCCCCGGCAGAGGATGCGATGCACCTCGGCCACCATCGAGGCGACCCAGCGCATGTTGAAATCCTTGCCGCGCGGGCCGTCCTGGCCGGCCAGACATTCATCGACGTAACGCTTGACCGGCGCTTCCCAGAAGCGGGCGCGCGAGGCGTTGATGGCGAATTCCTGGGTGTCGGCCGGAATCGTCATGTTGGGGTGGGTCAGCATGAACATGCCGATCGACTGGTCGAGGGTGAAGCCGTTGACCCCGTTGCCGCTGGTCAGCACCATCATCGTCGAGGAGCCGTAGAGGGCATAACCGGCGGCCACCTGCTTGACCCCCTTCTGCAGGAAGGCGGCCTCGGCGATGGTGCTGGCGCCCTCGGGCAGGCGCAGGATCGAGAAGATCGTGCCGACCGAGATGTTGACGTCGATGTTGGACGAGCCGTCGAGCGGATCGAACAGCAGCAGGTACTTGCCGTCGCCGGCGCCGTGGATGGCGCTGACATGCTCCATCTCCTCCGAGGCCATGCCGGCATAGGCCCCGCCCAGCGCGTTCATATGCATGAAGATCTCGTTGGAGAGGACGTCGAGCTTCTTCTGCTCCTCGCCCTGGATGTTCTCCGAGCCGGCGATGCCGAGATTGCCGGCCAGCGCGCCCCGGTTGACCTCGCGCGAGATCATCTTGCAGGCGAAGATCAGGTCGGTGACCAGTCCGGTGAACGAGCCGGTCCCGCCCAGCCGCCGCTGGTCCTGCAACAGGAAATGGGTCAGCGTGATCCGATTGTACGGCAAAGCGGTTCCTCCCTACGCGGCCTGGCGCGCCGAACGGGCGCCGGAGGATGTGTTAGCCGATTCGTCGGGATGAATCCAGCGGGCTGCCGCCCGCACCCGCCCGGGGCGATGCCCCGGACCCCCTTCTTTTTTTCCAAAAAGAGGGGGCGGCAGCCCGGCCGAATTACTTGGCGAGGTAGTCCCGCGCCAGCAGCTCGGCGATCTGCACCGCGTTGAGCGCGGCGCCCTTGCGCAGATTGTCGGCGACGCACCAGAAGGCCAGGCCGTTCTTGACGGTCGGGTCCTTGCGGATGCGGCTGACGAACACCGCGTCCTCGCCGGTGGTCTCGACCGGGGTCGGGTAGCCGCCCGGCTCGCGGGTGTCGAGCACCACCACCCCGGGGGCGTCGCGCAGGGCCTCGGTCGCTTCCTCGACGCTGACCGGGCGGGCGAACTCGACGTTGATCGATTCGGAATGGCTGACGAACACCGGCACGCGGACGCAGGTCGCCAGCACCGCGATGTCGGGATCGAGGATCTTGCGGGTCTCGACCACCATCTTCCACTCTTCCTTGGTCGAACCGTCGTCCATGAAGGAATCGATCTGCGGAATCAGGTTGAAGGCGATCTGCTTGGGGAACTTCTCGGCCTTGACCTCGTCATTGACGTAGATCGCGCGGGTCTGGTTGAACAGCTCGTCCATCGCCTCCTTGCCGCCGCCCGACACCGACTGGTAGGTCGACACCACCACGCGGGTGATCTGGCCCAACTCGTGCAGCGGCTTCAGCGCCACCACCATCTGGATGGTCGAGCAATTGGGGTTGGCGATGATGCCGCGCTTCTTGTAGCCGGCGATCGCCTGGGGATTGACCTCGGGCACCACCAGCGGCACGTCCGGCTCCATCCGGAAATGCGAGGTGTTGTCGATCACCACGCAGCCGGCCGCCGCCGCGCGCGGGCTGTGCTGGGCCGACACCTTGGCCCCGGGTGAGGACAGGGCGATGTCCCAGCCGGTGAAGTCGAACTTGGCGAGGTCCTTGACCCGCAGCACCTTGTCATCGCCGAACGACACCTCGCGCCCGACCGAGCGCTCGCTGGCCAGCGCGGCGACCTCGTCGACCGGAAAATCGCGTTCCGCCAGGATTTGCAGCATCTCCCGGCCGACATTGCCGGTGGCGCCGATCACAGCAACCTTGTAGCCCATCGTGTCTGTCTCTCCATTTCGGGGCCGCCCGGCCGGGCCCGCGGCGCCTGCCACAAACGACAAGGCCCGCGAGGTGTCGCCGCGGGCCTGGTCGTTTGCTCAGGACGAACCAGCCCGCCGTCAGGCGGTCTTGGTCGTGCCGGTTTTGGAAAAAAAGGCGAAGGGCACCGCCGCCGGAACCGTGTCCCGGAGCCGACCAGCATCCGGATTGGCACGGTGCCGCATCATGACCTCCTCCAGTCTGGCCGAGACTTAGCGGAACCGCCGGCCCGGCGCAAGCGCAAACGCCCGGCGAAGGGTCAGGCCGGGCGACCCTTGCCGGCGGCGGGCGGCGGGGTGACGCGGATCGCGGTGATCTGGTTGCGGTGGCGGCGGGCGATCTCGAAGCGGAAGCCGTAAAACAGATAGGCCTGCCCGACCTCGGGAATCCGCCGCGCCTCGTGCAGCACCAGCCCGGCCAGGGTGGCGGCGTCGTCGTCGGGCAGCCGCCATTCGAATTCGCGGTTGAGGTCGCGGATCGGCACCGCGCCGTCGATCATGTAGCTGCCGTCCGATTGCGGCCGCACCCCGGCGACGGCGACGTCGTGCTCGTCGACGATGTCGCCGACGATCTCCTCCAGGATGTCCTCGAGCGTCACCACCCCGAGCAGCGAGCCGTATTCGTCCACCACCAGCGCGAAATGCTCGCGCCGCTGGCGGAAGGCCTGCAACTGCTCCTGCAGGGTGGTCGAGTCCGGGATGAACCAGGGCGGGCTGGCGAAGGCGCCGAGATCGAGCCGCTCGACCGCGTCCGGATTGTCATGCACCGCCCGCAGCACGTCCTTGGCATGCAGCACGCCGATGATGTTGTCGGGATCGTCGCGCCACAGCGGCAGCCGGGTATAGGGGCTGGCGATCACCTGATCGAGCAGCGCCACCGGCGACAGGCTGGCGTCGAGGGTCAGCAGATTGCTGCGGTGGGTCATCACCTGACCGACCTCGACATCGGCCAGTTCGAGGATCGAGCGCAGCATCCGCCGCTCCTCGCGCACCTCGCCCTCGCCGGTATGGACCTCGATCGCGCCCCGCAATTCGGCCATCGCCGCCTCGGGCGAGACGGTGGGGCTGCGGCTGGCGCCGAACAGGCGGAAGATCAGCCGCACCACCAGTTCGAGCGCCCGCACCACCGGGGTCAGCCCCAGCACCAGCGCGGCGACCGGCCCGGCCACCCACAGCGCCACCCGGTTGGCGTGATAGATCGCGTAGGTCTTGGGCAGCACCTCGCCGAACACCACCACCACCACCGTCATCCCGGCGGTGGCATAGGCGATGCCGGCATCGCCGAACAGCCCGACCAGCACCCCGGTCGCCAGCGACGAGGCCAGGATGTTGACCAGATTGTTGCCGAGCAGCAGCGCCGACAGCAGCCGGTCGCGGGTGGCGAGCAGGCGGTTGACCCGGCCGGCGCGGCGGTCGCCTTCCTGCTCCAACTGATGCATCAGCGGCCGCGACACCGCCGTCAGCGCGGTTTCCGAGCCGGAAAAGAATGCCGACATCGCCTGCAACGCCGCGACGGCGAGCAGGGTCAGGGTGATGCTGTCCATGGCCTACCTCCCGGCGGCGCTCTCCGCCAGCAGGGCGAGCACCTCGCCATTGGCGACGTCGCGCGACAGGAAACTGTGGCCGATGCCGGGCGCCAGCACAAAGGTGATCGCCCCGTCCTTGACCTTCTTGTCGCCGGACATGTGTTCGAGCAGCCGTTCGGGATCCCACGCCCGCCCGGCCGGCAGGGCCGAGGGCAGCCCGACCGCGTCGAGATGGCGGGCGAGCCGCTCGGCATCGGCGGCGGGGGCGAGGCCGAGCCGGGCCGACAGCCTGAGCGCCAGCACCATCCCGATCGCCACCGCCTCGCCATGCAGCAGCGCATCGGAAAAGCCGGTCTCGGCCTCCAGCGCGTGGCCGAAGGTGTGACCGAGATTGAGCAAGGCGCGCTGGCCGGATTCGCGCTCGTCGGCGGCGACGATGCGGGCCTTGGCGCGACAGCTCACCGCCACCGCGTGCCGCCGCGCCGCCGCGTCGCCCGCCACCAGGGCCGGGCCGTGCTCTTCCAGCCAGGCGAAGAACTCGGGATCGTCGATCACCCCGTATTTGACCACCTCGGCATAGCCGGCCAGCACCTGCCGGCGCGGCAGGCTGTCGAGCAGATCGGTGTCGGCCAATACCAGCCGGGGCTGGTGGAAGGCGCCGACCAGATTCTTGCCGTGACGGGTGTTGATCCCGGTCTTGCCGCCGACCGAGCTGTCGACCTGGGCCAGCAGGGTGGTGGGGATCTGGACGAAATCGACGCCGCGCAGCAGGATCGCGGCGGCGAAGCCGGTCAGGTCGCCGACCACCCCGCCGCCCAGCGCCACCACCATCGTGCCGCGTTCGGCCCGCGCCGCCAGCATCGCGTCGAGCAGGGCTTCGAGGTGGGGGAAATCCTTGGTCGGCTCGCCCGCCGGCATCACCGTGTGCAGCGGCTGGATCCCGGCCGCGAACAGGCTGCGTTCCA
>JBDLVO010000458.1:0-4939 GCA_039804805.1 Pseudomonadota bacterium | reverse complement strand
CCCCGACACCGCCGGGTCCTCGCGCACCAGATCGGCCGCCCGCCGCTGCAACTCGGCCATCGCGGCAAAGGAAATGGCCGGCGGCGCATCGGTGGTGGCGATGATCAGGCCGGTATCCTGGGTCGGCAGAAAGCCCTTGGGCATCGTCCCATACAGCGCGACGGTGCCGACCAGGGTGGCCAGCGCCACCAGCAGGGTGGCGGTCCGGCGTTCCAGCACCCAATCGAGCGAGCGGGCATAAAGCGCGGCCAGGGCCAGGAAAAGCCGGCCGGAGCGGGCCTCGCCGGCCCCGCCCCGCAGGAACTGGCCGCACATCATCGGGGTCAGGGTCAGCGACACCAGCGCCGACACCGACACCGCCACCGTCAGGGTCAGGGCGAACTCGCGGAACAGCCGGCCGACGATCCCTTCCATGAACAGCAGCGGGATGAACACCGCCACCAGCGACACCGTCAGCGAGACGATGGTGAAGCCGATCTCGCGCGCGCCGGCCAGCGCCGCCTCGAACGGGCTCAGCCCCTTTTCGACGTAGCGGACGATGTTCTCGATCATCACGATGGCGTCATCGACCACGAAGCCGGCCGAGATGGTCAGGGCCATCAGCGACAGGTTGTCGAGCGAGAAGCCGGCCAGCGCCATCACCCCGAAGGTGCCGATCAGCGACAACGGCAGCGCCACCGCCGGAATCAGGGTGGCGCGCGGACTGCGCAGGAAGGCCCAGATCACCCCGATCACCAGCAGCACGGTCAGGGCCAGGGTGAATTCGACGTCGGCGACCGAGGCGCGGATGGTCTGGGTGCGGTCGGCCAGCACATCGACCGCGATCCCGGCCGGCAGCACCGCCAGCAGATCGGGCAGCCGCGCCCGCACCCGTTCGACCGTCTCGACCACGTTGGCGCCGGGCTGGCGCTGGATGGTGACGATCACCGCCGGATGGCCGTCATGCCAGCCGGCGACGCGGGAATTCTCGACTCCCTCCACCACCTCGCCGACGTCGCGCACCCGCACCGGGGCGCCGTTGCGCCACGCGATCACCTGACCGGCATAGCCGCGAATTTCGGTCAACTGGTCGTTGGCGCCGACCGACAGCGCCTGGCTCGGCCCATCGAAGCTGCCCTTGGGCAGGTCGGCATTGGCCTTGGCCAGCGCGGCGCGCACCTCCTCGAGGGCGAGGTCATAGCCGGACAGCCGGGCCGGGTCGATCCGCACCCGCACCGCCGGGCGCTGGCCCCCCTCGATCAGCACCCGCCCCACCCCGGAAATCTGCGACAGCTTCTGCGCCAGCAGGGTATCGGCGGCGTCGTTGACCGCCGTCAGCGGCAGGGTATCGGATTGCAGCGCGAGGGTCAGGATCGGCGCGTCGGCCGGATTGACCTTGGCGTAGGCCGGCGGATAGGGCAGATCCTCGGGCAGCACGCCGCCGGCGGCGTTGATCGCCGCCTGGACGTCCTGGGCGGCGACGTCGATCTCCTTGTTGAGGGCGAATTGCAGGGTGATCAGGCTCAGGCCCTGCGACGAGGTCGAGGTCATCGTCGCCAGCCCGGGAATCAGGCCGAACTGACGTTCGAGCGGGGTGGTGATCAGCCCGGCGATGGTCTCGGCGCTGGCGCCCGGCAGCCGGGTGGTGACCTGGATGGTGGGGAAATCGACCTGAGGCAGCGCCGACACCGGCAGCAGGCGGAAACCGAGCAGCCCGCCCAGCACCACCGCGAAAGCCAGCAGCCAGGTCGCTACCGGCCGGCGGATGAACGGTTCGGACAGTCCGGTCATGCCTACGCCCTCCGTCCGGCGTCAGCGCTCACGGCGCCGCGCCCCCGGCATCGGCCCGGGCGGTGCGCGACGCGGCCTCGGCCGGCACGGCGGAGCCCGGCCAGGCCGAGGCCGGCAGCGGCGGCGGCATCGGCGCGCTGACCGAGCCGGGCGGCAGCGGCCGGCGCGGCGCGGCGGGACGGTCAGGCGCGGAACGGTCGGACGCGGGACGGTCGGCGGACGGCGCCCCGGCCCCGGCGGGCGGAGCGGCGGGCGCCGGAACGGCGGTGGCGGGTGCCGGAACGGCGGTGGCCGGCGGCGGAACGGCGGTGGCGGACGCCGGCGCCTCGGGCGAAGCGGCGGCGCCGCTCTTGCGGGCGCGCTCCTCGGGCAGCGACACCCGCGCCCCCGGCTTGAGCTTGGCCATCCCGTCGGTCACCACCACGTCGCCCTCGTCGAGACCGGATTCGATCAGGGCCTGATCGGCCTCGATGGTACCGACGGTGACCGGACGCATCTCCGCCACCCGCTCGGCATTGACCCGGAAGACATAGGCGCCCTGCGGCCCGCGCTGCACCGCCGGCAGCGGCACCACCAGCCCGCCATGGCGGACGGTCAGCAGCAGCCGCACGGTGACGAAGCCGCCCGGCCACAGCCTGCGCTCGGCATTGGGCATCACCGCCTTCAGCTTGATGGTGCCGGTGGTCTGGTCGATCGCATTGTCGACCAGTTCGAGCGCGCCGACATCGACCACCCCGCCACCGTCGCCCTGGGTGGCCAGCACGCTGAGATGGGCGCCCTCGGCGAGGCGGGCGGCGATCGCCGGCAGGGTCTGCTGCGGCAGGGTGAAAATCACCGCGATCGGCTGGATCTGGCTCAGCGTCACCAGCCCGGTGCTGTCCGAGGCATGGATGATGTTGCCGCGATCGACCTGCCGCAACCCGACCCGGCCATCGATCGGCGCGGTGATCACGGTGTGGCCGAGTTGGACCTTGGCCGAGGCGATCGCCGCCTCGTCGGCGCGGACGGTGGCTTCGAGCTGGCGGACGGTGGCGCGCTGGGTGTCGAGGGTCTGACCGCTAATGCGGTCGCCCAGGGTCTGGTAGCGGGCCAGGTCGCGCCGGGCCGAATCGAGCTGGGCCTGATCCTTGTCGCGGGTGGCCACCGCCTGATCGTAGGCGGCGCGGTAGGTGCGGGGATCGATCTGGGCCAGCACGTCGCCGGCCTTGACGTCCTGGCCCTCGCGGAACAGCACGTCGATCAACTGGCCATCGACCTGCGAGCGCACGGTGACGGTGTTGAAGGCCTGCACCGTACCAAGCCCGTCGAGATAGACCGGCACGTCGCGGCGCGACACCGCGGCGGTCACCACCGGCACCGGGCGGCCCTCGCCGCCGGCGGCGGGCGGCGCGGCGGCGCCGGCCGGCGCGGCCCCGCTCGAGGCCGATGGCGGCAGGGTGGCGATCAGGGCGCGGCCGTTTTCGGCCAGCCGGGGCAACTGGTCGCGGTAGACCAGCAGCGCCGCCCCCAGCCCGACGATCAGGACCAGCAGCAGCACCCGCCAAGGAGACCGCGGATGGGGGGGGCGCGAAACAGGATCGGATGGGGACACGCCGTCTTCTCCCTAGGGTCGTTCGCGCCGGAGGAACGGCCCTGGCCGTTCTTCCGGTCTGGCGGCGAAGATACGCCGCCGCGGTTCACGTTTCGTCAACGAATTCGGCTCCGCCGCCGCTTTTCTCCGCCGCCGCGCCCGATCCTCAGCCGAGAAACCCGGCCACCGCCTCGATGAAGGCGGCGGGCGCCTCGGCATGGACCCAGTGCCCGGCCGCCAGTTCGACCCGGCGCGCGGCGGGAAAACGGGCAAGGATCGCCGCCCAGCCGGCCGGATCGACATAATCCGACTCCCGCCCGGTGACGAACAGCGCCGGCCCGGCAAAAACCGGCTGGGGCAGGTCGGCGGGGAAGTCGAGGATCTCCTCCATCTCCGCCAGCAGCACGGCAAGGTTGGGCCGCCAGCGCCAGCCCACCTCGCCCCGTTCGAGATTGTGCAGCAGCAGGGCGCGCACCGCCGGATCCGGCACCGCGGCGGCCAGGGCGGCATCGGCCGGCTCGCGCCCGGTCAGGCTGGCCAGCTTCAGCCCGCGCATCGCCCGCAGATAGGGGGCGAAGCTGTGGGCATAGCGCACCGGGGCGATGTCCACCGCCACCAGCCGCCCGACCAGTTCAGGCCGCGACAGCGCCAGGGTCATCGCCACCTTGCCGCCCATCGAATGGCCGAGCAGCGCGACCGGCCGCCCCAGCGCGGCAATCTCGTCGGCCACCAGCCGGGCCTGGAACGGGTAATCCATCCGCTCGGTCCACGGGCTGGCGCCGTGGTTGGGCAGATCGAAGGCGAGGACGCGGTGATGGCCGGCCAGGGCGCGGGCGATGCCGCCCCAGTTGCGGGCGGAACCGAGCAACCCGTGCAGGATCACCAGCGGCGGCAGGCCCGGGTCGCCCAGGGCGGTGACGGCGAGGCGCATCGGCCGATCAGGAACCGAACAGGTGGTTGCGCCCGATCAGCAGCCGGCCGATATGGCGGCCGACCAGCTTCAGCAGCGAGAACGTCGGGCGGACGAACTCCATCGCCACCCAATCCCCCTGGCTGGCGCGCACCACCCCGATCCCCTTGGCCAGCGGATTGGGGGCCTCGTCGGCCGAGCGCAGTTCGAACGACAGGCGGGTACCGGGGGCGAGCCGGTGCGGCGGACGGCGGAAGCGCAGCCCGCCGATCGAGATGTCGATCACCTCGGCCAGGGTGCCGTCGAACAGGATGAACAGCCCCTCGCCCTGATGGCGGGGATCGATCCGGCGTTCCTGCCCGGCCCGCGCCGCTTCGTCACCCATGCCTCTCTCCCGGCCTGCCGACATTTGCATCATTCTAGCCCGGTGCGGCGCCGCTGTCACGACGCCCCGGCGTTTTCGCCGCCCCCGCCCCATCCGCGTGACCATGGACAGGGAACGGGCCGTGGGCTAATAATCGCGCTCGTTTTGCCGAGGGATCCCGGCCCCGGCGCGCCTGTCAGACGCGCGGCCCCGACCCCCCCTGCCCTCACAGATCGGACCCCGCCCTCTCCATGCGTCTCTCCGGTATCGTCGTCCTGCTGCTGATCATTCTTGGCAATCTCGGCTTCTGGGCGGCGATCAACCG
>JBDLVO010000457.1:0-3189 GCA_039804805.1 Pseudomonadota bacterium | reverse complement strand
GCCCGGCCGGCCGTTCCTGGCCGGCAGCGAGGGTGAGTTGATCGACCGGCTCGACGCCCTGCTGGCCGAGGCGGTCGATCTGCACCAGCGCGCCGACGTGCCCTACGGCATGTTCCTGTCGGGCGGGATCGATTCCTCAGCGGTGCTGGCGCTGATGGCCCGGCTCAATCCCAACGGGGTGCTGGCCTTCACGGCGGGCTTTCCCGACAGCGGCGCCCGCGACGAGCGCGCCCAGGCCAGCGCCTTGGCCGAGGCGACCGGGGCGCGCTGCGTCGAGGTGGCGGTGACCGAGGCCGATCTGTGGGCGTTGCTGCCGGCGATCGCCCGGGCGATGGACGACCCCGCCGCCGATTACGCCTGCCTGCCGACCTGGAAGCTGGCGGCCGAGGCACGTAAATCGGTCAAGGTGATCCTGTCGGGCGAGGGCGGCGACGAATTGTTCGCCGGCTATGGCCGGTACCGTAGCGCGCTGCGGCCGTGGCCGCTCCGGCGGCCGCCGCGCCGAACGGGCACGTTCGACCGGCTGGGGGTGCTGCGCGACGGGATCACCGAGGGCTGGCGCGAGCGGTTCGCCGCCAGCCTCGCCGCCGCCGCGCCCGGCCGCGACCGGCTCCAGGCGGTGCAGGCCGCCGATTGCGCCGACTGGCTGGCCCACGACCTGCTGGCCAAGGCCGACCGCTGTCTGATGGCCCACGGCATCGAGGGGCGGGTGCCGCTGCTCGACGGCGAGCTGGCTTCGTTCGCCTTCCGTCTGCCCGACCGGCTCAAGCTGCATCGCGGCAAGGGCAAATGGCTGCTGCGGCGCTGGCTCGACCTCGCTTTGCCGCCGGCCCAGCCGTTCGCCCCCAAGCGCGGCTTCACCGTGCCGGTGGGGGAATGGATCGGGCGGCGGCCGGAACTGGGGGCGCTGCTGGCGCGCCAGCCCGGGATCGAGGAGATCTGCCGGCCGGGCACGGTCGAGGCGCTGTTCCGCGACCCCCGGCCGGAGAACGGGTTCGCCCGCTGGAGCCTGCTGTTCTACGCGCTGTGGCATCGGGCGCATATCCTCGGGCGGCGCGAAGAGGGCGGGGTGTTCGAGCTTTTGGGGGAGGGTCCGGCCTGACGGCCGGGCGCGTGGGCGCTGCCCACACCCGCCAGGGGCCGCAAGGCCCCTGGACCCCGGAGAATCGGCATCCCCGTCCCGGCAACCTTCCGCTATAGTCGGGGGCGTGGACGCGGACTCCCATTCCCGGGATCCAAGGGCCTTGCGGCCCTTGGCGGGTGCGGGCGGAGCCCGCGTTTTCCGTCTTTTCAGCCAGCAGCGGAGCCGCCGACGATGTCCCTTCCCTACGACCTGATCCTGCGCCACGCCATGGCGGTGACTCCGGCCGGGGTGGTGCGGACCGAGATCGGCATCCGCGACGGGCGGATCGCCGCGCTGGGCGACCTGTTCGGGGCGAAAGCGGCCGAGGAGATCGATCTGCACGGCCTGACCGTGCTGCCCGGGGTGATCGACAGCCACGTCCATTTCCGCGAGCCGGGGGCCGAGGCCAAGGAGGATCTGGCCACCGGCAGCGCGGCGGCGGCGCTGGGCGGGGTCACCGCGGTGTTCGAGATGCCCAACACCAAGCCGCCGACCACCAATCCCGAGGCGCTGGCCGACAAGCTGGCGCGGGCGGCCGGGCGCTGCTGGGTCGATCACGCCTTCTTCCTCGGCGCCACCAGCGAGGGCCTGCCCCATCTGGCCGAATGGGAACGTCTGCCGGGCTGCGCCGGGATCAAGCTGTTCATGGGATCGAGCACCGGCACCCTGCTGCTGGAGGACGATGTCGGCCTCAAGACCCTGCTGGCGGCGGGAACCCGGCGGATCGCCGCCCATTGCGAGGACGAAACCCGCCTCAAGCAGCGCCGGCCGCTGGCCGAGGCCGAGGGCCATCCCCGCGCCCATCCGGTGTGGCGTGACGCCGAGGCGGCGCTGATCGCCACCCGCCGGCTGGTCGGGCTGGCCGAGCAGGCCGGGCGGCGGGTCCACATCCTCCACGTCACCAGCGCCGAGGAAATGGCCTTCCTGGCCGAGCACAAGGATTGGGCCTCGGTCGAGGTGACGCCGCAGCACCTGACCCTGGCCGCGCCGGAATGCTACGAACGGCTGGGCACCCTGGCCCAGATGAACCCGCCGATCCGCGACGCCCGCGCCCGCGAGGCGCTGTGGGCGGCGATCGCCAACGGGGTGGTGGATACGCTGGGCTCCGACCACGCCCCCCATCTGCGGATCGAGAAGGGCCAGGGCTACCCCGCCAGCCCGTCCGGCATGCCGGGGGTGCAGACCCTGGTGCCGCTGATGCTCGACCATGTCGCCGAGGGGCGGCTGGGGCTGGAGCGGCTGGCCGACCTGACCAGCGCCGGCCCGGCCCGCCTGTTCGGCCTGATCGGCAAGGGGCGAATCGCGGTCGGCTACGACGCCGATTTCACCGTGGTCGATCTCAAGGCGGCGCGGACCATCGGCAACGACCAGATCGCCAGCCGCTGCGGCTGGACCCCGTTCGACGGCAAGCGGGTCACCGGCTGGCCGGTGGCGACGCTGCTGCGCGGCCGGGTGGTGATGCGCGACGGCGAACTGATCGGTGCCCCCGAAGGCCAGCCGTTGCGCTTCGCCGACTGATACCGGCCCCCCCAATGGGTTCCAAGGGCCTTCCGGCCCTTGGCGGGTGTGGGCGGCGCCCACGTTTTTTGTTCTATTCGGCGGCGATCGCGAAGGCGGCGGCGGCGGCGCGGCTCGACTGGATCAGGAAGCGCTGGCATTGCTGCTCGCGGTCATAGCCGAGCAGGGTGCCGAGGATGAAATCCTCCTCGGGCGACAATTGGGCCAGCGGCCGCGACACGATTCGCCGCGCCGTCTCGACCCACAGCCCGCGCCCGAAGAACAGGTTGGCCTTGGCCGGCCCGACCGGCTGGAGGAAGTAGGTCACCGAATCGAGTTCGAGCCGGGCCACCACCGCCGGCACCTCCTCGCTCGGCAGGGTCAGCAACACCAACTGCCGCACCCCTTTGCGGATCTCGTAGAGGTGGTGTTGCAGCAGGGTCTGGGTCGGGCTCATGCGAGCCCTCCCAACCAGCGGGCGATGCGGGTTTCGGTTTCGGCCGACTGGTTGTCCTCGTCGAGGGCGAGGCCGACGAAGCGGCCGTCGCGCACCGCGCGCGAGGCGATGA
>JBDLVO010000456.1:0-2855 GCA_039804805.1 Pseudomonadota bacterium | reverse complement strand
CCCCTCGATCCGCCACAGCGGATAGAGCGGCGACATCGAGGCCCGGCACGGCAGCCACACCGCCTCGGCCGGCGCCTGTGGCCCCGCCCCGGCAACGCGCCGGGCGGCGGCGGCGTTGACCGGCGGGAACGGCCGCCCCCCGTCCAGCGTCGCCGAGTGTTCCAGCGCGCCGCTGGCCGGATCGAGCGTCGCCACCGCCACCGCGCCGCCCGGCGGGCCGAACACCACCAGCAGGTAAGAGCCCGCGCGGTCGAGCCGGCGGGTCGGGATCACCTCGGCCATCACCGCGGCGGGCAGGTCCAGCGCGGCCCGGGCCTGGGCGACGGCATCGGCAACCGGAACATCGGCCATGACGCGCCCTCCCTGCCGGTTCGGGGGCGGGCACCGTGCCACCGCCCCCGCGCGGATTTTATCAGAGCCCACGGCCCTCGGTGTGCAGTTCGCTGAACACCGCGCCGTCGATGCGGACATAGACCTGATGCTCGCCCTGGCTCACCAGTTGGAACGGAAACACCGGCGACAGCGATTCGGCGCAGGGCTTCCACACCAGACATTTGTGCGGCGTCGCCGCCTCCGGCCGCAATTGCAGCAGCCCGGCCTGATTGGGCAGGTGGATCTGCTGGCGGAACGGCACCTCCACCTGCGCCGCCAGATTGGCCGGGCTCAGCAGCCGGGGCGCCTCGGGGTGGATCGAGGATTGCAGATAGCTGCCGTCATGGGCGTCGATCGCCACCACCGCCCCACCCTGCGGCACCAGATAATAATAACTGTCGGGATGGTCCAGCCGCTGCACCAACACCGGCTCGGCCGCCGCCGCCCCGGCCAGCGGCTGCAACGCCCGCGCCCAGTCGGGATCCTCCGCCAACCGGAACGCCTTGACCCCCTCCACCGCCTTGGTCAGTGCCGCCTGCGGCGCGATCAGCGGACCCGGGCCACCCCAACTGATCGCCTCGCGCCGGCCGATCTCGGTCGGCGGCGGGCTCGGATCGCACACCGCCACGAACTTGCCCGCCCAATGCCCCGACGGCACCCCGGTCATGTAGGTCGAACGCCACGCCGCATAGGAAATGTGCTCGTTGGCGATGCCGCGATTGCCGCCGCTGCCGCAATGGTCGGTGGTCGAATGCGGCGGCGGCGAGCCCGGCCCGCCCGGCACCGGCGGCCACGGGTTGTTCACATGAAAGCCGCTGATGCTGTAGGCGTGATCCTGCGACGAGGCCGGCACCGCGCTGACATGGACCCCCCGCACCACCACCCAGTGCTGCGACCCATAAACCAGCGCCACCGGCGCCACCTTGTAATGGTGCAGCGTCCAGCAGATCATCCGCGAAATCGAATCCTCGCTGGCCAGCGCGTCCAGCACGAACAGGTAATGCGCCGGCTGGTGGTGGTTGAGCGTCCAGGTCAGCCCGTCCGGCCCGGTCGCCCAGCCCGGCTCGGCGGTGCTGTGGCTGTGATTCTCCTTGTAGAGCAGGGTCTGGTCCAGCAGCGTCCCCCCGCTGATGCTGGCCAGCACCATCTGCGCCGAGGCCGCGCCACAGTAATAATTGGTGTCCTGCTGGTGATAGGGCGTCGCAACGCTGATCGTGACCATCGCGCTTCTCCATGATCTCGGTTACGCCGTCAGGACGGCGGAGCGCTCCCCCCCAGCGGGAGAGCGGACTTTTGACCCAGATGTCTCAGGCCGATAGCGCTATCAGTGGAGTTGCTTATACAGACAATTCTACCTGACGGCAATTCGTTTATGCTTTTATGTGTATTACTTCACAAAGCGACCAACCAATTCGGGATAGACCGAACGCCAAGGCCGCCTTGACTTCGCCGGGGAGTGGTGGCGGCGCGGAACTGACCCGAACGGTAAAAAATGCCGGCGGCGCGGTCGTTTCCGGTGCGTTTGCCGGGACGCCGCCGACGGAAACCCCCGCCGCCGCCGCTGGCACGGCGCTTGCTGCACCCCCAGCGCCGGCCGTGCCCGTCGCATGGCCGCGCCCGTTCCTTTTCACGGAGACCGTTCCGATGAGTGACGACACGTCCGCTTCCGCCGCGCCGAGCGAGCGCACCCGGGTCAAACGCTATCACTGGCTGGCGCGCTACGACCGCGCCACGGTCGAACAGATCCTCGACGCCACCCCGCTCGCCCATGTCGGCTGCCAGATGGACGGCGTGCCGTTCGTCACCCCCACCTTCTTCTGGCGCGAGGGCGACCGGGTCTATTGGCACGGCTCGGCCGCCGGGCGGATGTTCAAGGTGCTGGAAAGCCAGGACGTCTGCTTCACCGTGTCGATGCTCGACGGGCTGGTGCTGGCCCGGACGTCCTATAATTTCAACTGTAATTTCCGCTCGGTGATGATCCTCGGCCGCGCCACCCTGATCACCGACCCGGCGGAGAAGGCGGCCCACCTGCGCACCTTCGTCAATGGCCTCGTCCCCGGCCAGTGGGACCGCCTCCGTCCCCCGACCGAGAAGGAAATCGCCGTCACCGCGCTGGCCTCGATGTCGATCGACGAGGCCTCCTGCAAGGTCCGCGTCGGCCCGCCCGAGGACGACGAGGCCGATTACGCCTTCCCCGCCTGGGCCGGCGTGATCCCGATCCGCTATCAGGTCCTGCCGCCCGAGCCCGATCCCCGCAACCAGCCCGGCCTCGAAATGCCCGAGGACGTGCTCAAATTCACCCTCGGCTGAGCAAATCCCTCTCTCGGAAACACCCTCGACGCGGGCCATCGGCCCGCGTTTCTTTGATTTGAAGGGAGGGAGGAAAGGAAAACGCGGGCTCCGCCCGCCCCCGCCAGGAGCCCGCGGCTCCTGGACCTGCTTAGTTGTTCGTGATTTGCAAAGATCTTTTTGCTTGTTTTGAT
>JBDLVO010000455.1:0-4594 GCA_039804805.1 Pseudomonadota bacterium | reverse complement strand
CGCTGGAGGCGGAACGGCGGCGCGGCCTCGATTCGTTCGAGGCGATCCGCGAGGCCTGCCGGCTGCGCTTCCGCCCGATCATGATGACGACGATGGCGGCGCTGCTCGGCGCCCTGCCGCTGGCGCTCGATGCCGGTACCGGTTCCGAGCTGCGCCGTCCGCTCGGCATCGCCATTGTCGGCGGCCTGCTGCTCAGCCAGTTGCTGACCCTCTACACCACCCCGGTGATCTACCTGCTGTTCGACCGGCTGCGGAAGAAGGGGGGATAGATGGGGCTGTCCGGGCTGTTCATCGCGCGTCCGGTCGCCACCCTGCTGCTGGCGCTCGGGCTGCTGCTGTCCGGCGTGGTCGCCTTTGGCCGCCTGCCGGTCGGCCCGTTGCCGGCGGTCGATTTCCCCACCATCATGGTGATGGCCCGCCTGCCGGGAGCCAGCCCGGCGACGATGGCGGCGACGGTGGCCGCCCCCCTGGAGCGCCGGCTCGGCGAGATCGCCGGCGTCACCGAGCTGACCTCGACCAGCAACCAGGGCTCGACCAGCATCACCGTCCAGTTCGACCTGTCGCGCGACGTCAACGGCGCCGCCCAGGACGTCCAGGCCGCGCTCAGCGCCGCCCGCGCCGATCTCGCCGTCGATCTGCCCAGCCCGCCGACCTACCGCAAGTTCAATCCGGCCGACGCGCCGATCATGATCCTGGCGGTGACCTCCTCGACCCTGGCCCCGGGCCAGATCTACGACGCCGCCGACGCGATCCTGCTCCAGCGCATCTCGCAGATCGAGGGGGTGGGGCGGGTGTTCCTCGGCGGTGGCGACAAGCCGGCGGTGCGGGTGGCGGTCGATCCCGCCCGGCTGTCGGCGCTCGGCCTGTCGCTCGAGGAGGTCCGCACCACCCTGGCCGAGGCCAACGTCGCCAATCCGCTCGGCGGCTTCGACGGCGGGCGCGAGGCGATGGCGATCGCCACCAACGACCAGCTCCGCACCGCCGCCGAGCATGCCCCGCTGATCCTGCGCGCCCAGGACGGGGCGATCCTGCGCCTGACCCATGTCGCCGAGGTGACGGATTCGGTCGAAACGGTGCGTCAGGCCGGCTGGTACAACCACGAGCGGGCGGTGCTGGTGATCATCGGCAAGCAGCCCAATGCCAACGTGATCGAGACCACCGAGCGGATCCACGCCTTGCTGCCGCAATTGCGCGCCTGGATGCCGGCCGGCACCGAGGTGGCGGTGACGATGGACCGCTCCGGCAACATCAAGGCCACCCTGGCCGACGTCGAGACCACCCTGCTGATTTCGGTGATCCTGGTGGTGATGGTGGTCTATCTGACCCTCGGGCGGGCGACGCCGACCCTGGCGGCGACGGTGACGGTGCCCCTCTCGCTCGCCGCCACCTTCGCGGCGATGGCTCTGCTCGGCTACAGCCTCAACACCATCTCGCTGATGGCGATCATCATCTCGGTCGGGTTCGTGGTCGACGACGCCATCGTGATGATCGAGAACGTCGCCCGCCACATCGAGGCCGGCGACGACCCGCTCACCGCCGCCCGCAAGGGCGCGTCCGAAATCGTCTTCACCGTGGTGTCGATCACCGTCTCGCTGGTGGCGGTGTTCATCCCGCTGCTGTTCATGGGCGGCATCGTCGGCCGGATGTTCCGCGAGTTCGCGGTGACCCTGGCGGTGGCGATCGTGGCCTCGGCGCTGGTGTCGCTGACGGTGACGCCGACCCTGTTCGGCCATCTGATGCGCCGGGCCGATCCCGCCCGCCCGCCGGCCTGGCCGGCGCGGGCGGGGCTGGCGGCGATGGCGGCGGCGCAGCGGCTCTATCTTGCCCTGCTGCGCCACGCCTTGGCCCATCCCTGGCTGATGCTGGGGGTGACCGTCGGCGCGATCGGCCTCACCATCCATCTCTACGGCGCGGTGCCCAAGGGGTTCTTCCCGCCGCAGGACACCGGGATGATCTTCGCCTCGGTCGAGGCGCGGGTCGATATCGGCTTCCGCGCCATGGCCGAGCGCCAGCAGAAGGTGGCCGAGGTGATTCTGTCCGACCCGGCGGTCGAGCGGCTGGCCTCGTTCATCGGCAGCGGCGGCGATGGCGGGCTCAACAACCAGGGCCGGATCTTCATCGGCCTCAAGCCGATCGAGCAGCGCGGCGTCAGCGCCCAGCAGGTGATCGACCGCCTGCGCCCCAAGCTGGCCCGGGTCGATGGGGTCACCGCCTTCCTCCAGGCCGGTCAGGACATCCGCGTCGGCGGCAATCGCGGCCGCGCCAACTTTCAGTTCGCCCTGGCCTCGGATTCGCTCGACGATCTGCGCGACTGGACCCCGAAGCTGATCGAGCGGCTGAAGCAGGAGCCGCAGCTCACCGACATTTCCAGCGACCTCGACAAGCTGATGCCGCAGGCCAGGGTGGTGATCGACCGCGATGCCGCCGCCCGGCTCGGGGTCGATGTCAACACCGTCGATCAGATCCTCCAGGACGCCCTGGCCGAGCGGCAGGTGGCGACGATGTACACCCAGCGCAACCAATACAAGGTGGTGCTCCAGGTCGATCGCCGTCACACCGAACGGCCGGAATCGCTGCACCAATTGTGGGTGCGCACCAGCGACGGCACTACCCTGGTGCCGCTCGACGCGCTGGCCCGGTTCGAGCCCGCCGCCGACCCGGTTTCGGTCGCCCACCGCGACCAGTTCCCGGCGGCGACGATCAGCCTCAACCTCACCCCCGGCACCGCGCTGGGCGCGGTCGAGCCGCTGCTGGCCCAGGCGGCCCGCGACATCGCCCTGCCGCCGACCCTCCATCTGGTCCCGGCCGGCAACGCCAAGGCCTTCGCCGACACCGCCCGCGACCAGCCGATCCTGATCGCCGCCGCGCTGCTGACGATCTTCATCGTGCTGGGCGTCCTCTATGAAAGCGTGCTGCATCCGCTGACGATTCTGTCGACCCTGCCGTCGGCCGGGCTCGGCGCGCTGCTGGCGCTGCTGGTGACCGGCACCGAACTGACCCTGATCAGCCTGATCGGGGTGTTCCTGCTGATGGGGATCGTCAAGAAGAACGGTATCCTGCTGGTCGATTTCGCCATCACCGCCGAACGCGCCGGGGCGACCCCGCTCGAGGCGATCGCCGCCGCCTGCCGCATCCGCTTCCGCCCGATCACCATGACCACCCTGACCGCGCTGCTCGGGGCCCTGCCGCTGGCGGTGGCCGGCGGGCCGGTCGGTGCGTTGCGTCAGCCGCTCGGCATCGCCATCGTCGGCGGGCTGCTGCTGTCGCAGATGCTGACCCTGTTCACCACGCCGGTGGTTTACCTTACCCTGGCCCGGCTGTCCCGCTGGTGGCGCACCCGGCGGGGCCGCAACGAGGAGGTCGTGCCCTGATGCCGGATCGGTCCCTGTCGGGCTGCCGCCCGAACCCGCCCGGGGCGATGCCCCGGACCCCCTTTGTTTTTGCAAAAGAAGGGCGGGGGGGACGGCAACTCCGCCTTGCCCTGCTGTTGGCGGTTGCGTTGTCGGCCTGTTCGATCGGTGATCCGTACCAGCGTCCGGAGACGCCGGTTCCGGCGGTGTGGAGCGCGGCCGAGCGCGCCGCCGTCTGGCCGGCGCCGGAATGGTGGCGTGGCTTCGGCTCGCCCCAGCTTGACCGGTTGATGGCGCAGGCCAGCGCCGACAATTTCGATCTCGCCGTCGCGGTGGCCAAGCTGCGCGCCGCCCAGGCCCAGTTGCGCATCGCCGGGGCCAGCCTGTGGCCCGACCTCACCGCCGATGCCAGCGGCACCCGCCAGCGCGCCTCGATGACCGCCTCGACCTCGTCCACCGTGCGCAAGCCGGTCTATTATTCGTCCTATTCCGCCACGCTCGGCGCCAGTTACGAGTTGGATTTCTGGGGCAAGAACCAGGCCGGGGTCGAATCGGCCCAGGCCCTGCTCGACGCCTCGGGCTTCGATTATCAGACGGCGGTGCTGTCGATGCAGGCCAGTGTCGCCAGCACCTATTTCGACATCCTCGGCACCCAGGAACGGCTGCGTCTCGCCCGCGACTCGCTGGCCAATGCCGAGGCGGTGCTGGCGGTCTACCGCGACCGCTTCACCGCCGGCACCGCCACCTCGCTCGACGTCGCCCAGCAGGAAAGCGTGGTTGCCACCCAGCGCGCCACGGTGCCGCCGCTGGAGCAGAGCCTCCAGCAATCGCGCAACGCCCTGGCGATCCTGGTCGGCCAGTTGCCCGAGGCGCTGGACCTCGTGCCCGAGACCATCGACGGGGTCCAGGTGCCGGCGGTCGGCCCCGGGCTGCCGTCCGAACTGTTGGCCCGCCGGCCCGACGTGCTGTCGGCCGAGGCCAATCTGCGCGGCGCCAATGCCGACGTCACCGTGGCCCGCGCGGCGTGGTTTCCCTCGATCTCGCTGACCGGGCAGGCCGGGTTCCAGAGCGTCGATCTGGCCAAGATGATGACCCACCAGAGCCTGCTGGCCTCGATCGGCCCCAGCCTGACCCTGCCGCTGTTCGACGGCGGCAGGATCGCCGGTACCGTCGAGCAGAAGAAGGCGATCCGCGAGCAATTGGTGCAGACCTACCGCAAGACGGTCTATTCGGCCTTTTCCGAT
>JBDLVO010000454.1:0-9572 GCA_039804805.1 Pseudomonadota bacterium | reverse complement strand
CGGGGCATCGCCCCGGCGGGTCGCGGGCAGCGCCCGCGCGACACGGGCGGTCGGCTCTATGGCTATCGCCCGAGTATCGAATTCCTTATGGCGCCCCGTCCTTATGCCTATTAAACAGGCTCTTTTCGTTTTGCCTGTTTTATGAACGGAGGGGCGCGGTGAGTGAGGAAGGCGCGGTCGGCCGCAACCGGCCGGAACGGATCATCGCGCTGTCGAAGGCGGTGCACGACGTCGCCAACAGCAAGATCGGCGAGATCAAGGCGGTCACCAGCGCCACCCGGATCCTGTCGCTCAACGCCATGATCGAGGCAGCCCGGGCCGGCGAGGCCGGGCGCGGCTTCGCGGTGGTCGCGGCCGAGGTCAAGCGGGTGTCGGAGACGATCTGTACCATCACCCAGTCGCTGGAAGGCGAACTGGCCAGCACCGTGCATGATCTGATGACCCTGGGCGAGACCATCATCCAGCAGATGCGCGGCTCGCGGCTGGCCGACCTTGCCCTCAACGCGATCGAGATCATCGACCGCAATCTGTATGAGCGCTCGTGCGACGTGCGCTGGTGGGCGACGGATTCGGCGGTGGTGGCCTGTGCCAGCGATCCCGGCCCGCGCCCGGCCGCCCACGCCGCCGAGCGGCTGGGGGTGATCCTCGATTCCTACACCGTCTATCTCGACCTGTGGATCATCGACCGCGCCGGCCGGGTGATCGCCAACGGCCGGCCGCGCCGCTATCCGCGCGCGGTCGGCACCGACGTCTCGGCCGAGGCGTGGTTCCGCGAGGCGATGGCCACCCGCGACGGCACCGCCTATGCCGTCGCCGACATCGCCACCAACCCGGCCCTCGACGGCGCGGCGGTGGCCACCTACGCCGCCGCGATCCGCGAGGGCGGCCGCACCGACGGCAGCCCGATCGGCGTGCTCGGCGTCTTCTTCGACTGGCAGCCCCAGGCCCAGGCGGTGGTCAAGGGCATCCGCCTCAGCGACGAGGAAAAACCGCTGACCCGCTGTCTGCTGGTCGATCAGGGGGGCCGGGTGATCGCCGCCTCGGACGATCGCGGCGTGCTGACCGAGCGGGTCACCCTGCGCCACGGCGGCGCGGCGATGGGCAGCTATCATTACGACGACGGCCGCACCGTCGGCTTCGCCCTCACCCCCGGCTACGAGACCTATCGCGGCCTCGGCTGGTACGGGGTGATCGTCCAGCGCCCCGCCGAGGGCTGATACCATATCCCGGTGATCGGAACCGATCACCGGCGCCCTCATGCGCCGGGCGGGACGCCTCCGCGTCCCCTGGCTTCCGCGGCATCAGCCGCGCGGCCCCTTGGGCCTAACCAAATCCCGATGAGGTTCACTCATCGGGATTTGGTATCAGTCCCCCGGCGGCGCGCCCGAACCGGTCAGTGCGTCAGCAGCGTCGCCGCCCGGTGGAGGTCGAGGCGCTGCCACGTCCCCGCCTCGACCGCGTCGAGCGGGAAACCGGCCGGCAGGGCGGTGGCCCGCAGCACCTCGGCCAGATCGGCGGCGGACAGATCGGGCCGCAGCGGCGCCAGCAGCACCGCCGCCGCGATCGGCGCCGACAGCTTCCGGTCGGTGGGATCGATCCGGGCCAGACCGTAGGTCAGGGCGTAGGCATGGAACGCCGCCGCCGCCGGCGCGGCCCACGGATCGGCTTCCGGCCCGGCCGGGCGGGCGCACACCACCAGGGTGACGCCGCATTCGGTCTCCAACGCGGCGCGCAACTGGTCGCGGGCGGCGACGAACAGGGCGTGGTAGGCCGGATCGGCCAGGAAACGGGCCAGATTGCGCTCGACGATCATCCGCGCGCCGATCAGGTCGAGCGGATAATGCACCCCGAGCACCAGTCGCGAATAACCGTAACCGGCGCCACGGGCGACCAGGGCGGCATAGCGTTCCGGCAGCATCGCCGCCAGCAGCAGGGAATCGGTGATGCCGGCATTGGTATGGCCGCTGGGGAAGGCACCGCCGGCGGCCTTGTAGGGCGCGCCGGTGGCGACGAAAATCCGGTCCGGCACCAGTTGGATCCGGTTGCCCGCCACCTCGAACGGCCGGCGGTAATCGAACGCCCGCTTGGCCGGGGCGGTCGAGACCTCGCTGGCCTTGATCAGCGCCGCCGCCTTGGCGATCCCGCCTTTTTCATAGGCGCGCAGGAAGGCCTCGCCCAGCCGCGGCCCCAGCGCCTCGGCCAGGAAGAACAGATGGTTGATCCCGTAGGCGTCGTAGAGCGCCTGATCGCGCTCGGCCGGGCCGGCGGCGGCATTGATCGCCTCGACCCGATGCAGGTTGGCATCGAGCGTCTCGCGCGGCAGGGCGCGGAACGGCGCCAGCAGGGCGATGTCGGCCTCCTGGGCCTCGGCCACCACCGCCTTGAAATCATAGCCGGCGGCATCGAGCCAGGCCTGGTCGGCCAGCGGCGCGGTCTGGCGCGCGGCGTTGAGGCGCTCATCGGTCAGCGCCCCCTCGCCGACCGAACGGCGCAGCGCCGCCATCAGTCCGGCGCGTTCATGGTCGCGCAGGGCGCGGAAGGCGGGATCGGTGCTGGCGGCGGTGACGCGGACGAACGCCGCCGGGTCGGCGGCGGATCGGACCGGATCGGCGGCGAGCGGAACGGCGGTCAGCAGCAGGAACGGCAGCAGCAGCACGGACAGGCGGACGGGCTTCATCGACGGCTCTCCCCCATGGGCTTGATCGGAGGAAAGATCGAACCATGTCCGCCCCCATCGCGCCAAGCGCGACGGCGTGACGTTGCCGTGACATCGTCCCGCCCGAACCGCCACCGGACAGGGAAAAGCCCCGCGCCAGGGTGGGAAGCGCGGGGCTTTTGACTGATTGAGAGGCCCGATCGCCGGACGGGGAGTTCAAGCTCGCCCTTGGATCGGAAGGTACTGTCCGTCGAGTCGTGAAGATGATGCCTGCCGTCGCATTACGCCCGGATGGCGGCCGGATGATATTTTTGTAATGCGTCAAAACCGCGACCACCCGCCGCCCCGACAACTTTGCACTGGCCTTCCCGGGCCGCCGGGGCTACAAACAGCCCAACCGATTTGGACCTGACCCGGAAGGGGCGCCGCAGCCGGGCCGCTTCCGCCTGGATGGATTCCCGATCTCACTTCCCTGGTGGATGCTTCATGGACGTCTTTCCGATCATTCTGGTGGTTCACATCCTCCTCGCCTTGTCCCTGGTCGGGGTGATTCTCCTCCAGCGCAGCGAAGGCGGCGCCCTGGGAATCGGCGGGGGTGGCGGCGGGCTGATGACCGGCCGGTCGGCCGGCAACCTGCTGACCCGGGTCAC
The DNA here is from genome assembly GCA_039804805.1 of Pseudomonadota bacterium. Lineage (GTDB taxonomy): Bacteria > Pseudomonadota > Alphaproteobacteria > Rhodospirillales > Magnetospirillaceae > Phaeospirillum. The sequence continues at coordinate 6,266 of JBDLVO010000454.1, read as the reverse complement.
CTCGATCATCGTCGCCCTGTTCTTCGCCACCAGCCTGACCCTGGCGATGATCGCCAGCCATCGTTCGACCGGCAATTCGCCATTCGATCGCCTGCAGGATGCGGCCGGGGCTCCGGCGTCGCAGCCGGCGCCCGCCGTTCCGGCGGAACCGGCGGCTCCCGCCGCGCCGCTGGCGCGCTGATCCGGGAAGTGTGCCGCCCGGCGCGCGTGCCCCGCGTGCTTGTGGGCGGAGGGTTCTTTGCGTGCCGTTGCCCCGGTCGAGTCGGATCCGGCGTCCTTATCGAGGACCGCCCGGGTCGACCGGTCGTGAGGGCGCGGTTGTCTGACTTTGGGCAAGGCGAGGTACAAAAAAGCCGATGACCCGTTTCATCTTCATCACCGGCGGCGTGGTCTCCTCGCTTGGCAAGGGACTGGCCTCGGCGGCGCTTGGCGCCCTGTTGCAGGCGCGCGGATTCAAGGTCCGGCTGCGCAAGCTCGACCCCTATCTCAACGTCGATCCGGGCACGATGAGCCCGTATCAGCACGGCGAGGTCTACGTCACCGACGACGGCGCCGAGACCGATCTCGATCTCGGCCATTACGAGCGTTTCACCGGGGTGGCGTCGCGCAAAAGCGACAATATCACCACCGGGCGGATCTATTCCAACGTCATCGCGCGCGAGCGCCACGGCGATTATCTCGGCGCCACCATCCAGGTGATCCCGCACGTCACCGACGCCATCAAGGAATTCATCCGCGGCGACCTGACCGACGAGGATTTCTGCCTGTGCGAGATCGGCGGCACGGTCGGCGACATCGAAAGCCTGCCGTTCCTTGAGGCGATCCGCCAGATCGGCAACGAACTGGGCCGCGCCCAGGTGATGTTCGTCCACCTGACCCTGGTGCCGTACATCCCCTCGGCCGGCGAGCTGAAGACCAAGCCGACCCAGCATTCGGTCAAGGAACTGCTCAGCGTCGGCATCCAGCCCGACATGCTGATGTGCCGCTGCGACCGCGAGATCCCCGAGAGCGAGCGGCGCAAGATCGCCCTGTTCTGCAACGTCCCCGCCGACGCGGTGATCGCGGCGCTCGACGTCGGCTCGATCTATCAGGTGCCGGTCAGCTATCACGAACAGGGGATGGACGACGTCGTCTGCCGCCATTTCGGCCTGCTCGACGCGCCGCCGCCCAACCTCAAGCGCTGGACCACCATCCTCGACCGCATCCGCCAGCCGGAGGGCGAGGTCACCATCGCGGTGGTCGGCAAGTACACCAGCCTGCTCGACAGCTACAAATCGCTGGCCGAGGCGCTCTATCACGGCGGCATCGCCAACAATGTCCGCGTCCGCCTCAACTGGATCGACAGCCAGATCTTCGAGAGCGAGGACGTGGTCAGCCATCTCGAACCCTGCCACGGCATCCTGGTGCCGGGCGGGTTCGGCGAGCGCGGCAGCGAGGGCAAGGTCGAGGCGGTCCGCTTCGCCCGCGAACGCCGGGTGCCCTATTTCGGCATCTGTTTCGGCATGCAGATGGCGGTGATCGAGGTCGCCCGCCATCTCGCCGGCCTGCCGGACGCCAGTTCGACCGAATTCGGCCCGTGCGATTGCGCGGTGGTCGGGCTGATGACCGAATGGATGCGCGGCAACCGGGTCGAGAAGCGCGCCGCCGACGGCGATCTCGGCGGCTCGATGCGGCTCGGCGCCTATGAATGCATGCTCCAGCCCGGCACCCAGGTGCGCGAGATCTACGGCGCCGAGCGGATCTTCGAACGCCACCGCCACCGCTTCGAGGTCAATCTCGATTACCGCGAGGCGCTGGAGAAGGCCGGTCTCTGTTTCAGCGGCCTGTCGCCCGACGGGGTGCTGCCCGAGATCGTCGAATTGCCGGGTCATCCCTGGTTCGTCGGCGTTCAGTTCCATCCCGAGCTGAAATCGAAGCCGTTCGACCCGCACCCGCTGTTCACCAGCTTCATCGCCGCCGCGGTGCGGCAATCGCGTCTGGTCTAACCTGACAAGGAGCGGAGTGATGACCTGCCACCACGTCGCCGTCACCCCGTCCCTGATCCTCGGCAACGATCTGCCGCTGGTCCTGATCGCGGGGCCGTGTCAGATCGAAAGCCGCGACCATGCCCTTGAGTGCGCCCAGGCGCTCAAGGACATGGCGGCGGCGGCCGGGATCGGCCTGATCTACAAATCCTCGTTCGACAAGGCCAACCGCACCAGCCTGGCCGGCCGGCGCGGCATCGGCCTCGACAAGGCGCTGCCGATCTTCGCCGAGATCCGCGACCGGCTCGGCCTGCCGGTCCTGACCGATATCCACAGCGAGGAACAGGTTCACGCCGTCGGCGGCACGGTCGACGTGATCCAGATCCCCGCCTTCCTCTGCCGCCAGACCGACCTGCTGATCGCCGCCGGGCGCTCGGGCGCGGTGGTCAACGTCAAGAAGGGCCAGTTCCTGGCGCCGTGGGACATGGTCAACGTCGCCGCCAAGATCGAAAGCACCGGCAACAGCCGGATCCTGCTGACCGAGCGCGGCGCCTCGTTCGGCTACAACACCCTGGTCACCGACATGCGCGCCCTGCCGATCATGGCCGCCACCGGCTGGCCGGTGATCATGGACGCCACCCACGCGGTCCAGGCCCCGGGCGGCCAGGGCGGGGCCTCGGGCGGCGACCGCCGTTTCGCCCCGGTGCTGGCCCGCGCCGCCGTCGCGGTCGGCATCGCCGCCTTGTTCATCGAAACCCACCCCGATCCCGACCATGCGCCGTCGGACGGGCCCAACATGATTCCGCTGGCGGCGATGCCGGCCCTGATCGAGCAGGTCAAGGCGCTCGACGCCATCGCCAAACGCCATCCACTATCCATCGATTGAGTCCGTCCGAAGGGGGAAAAGGTCAGATGACCAGCATTGTCGATATTCATGCCCGTGAGATCCTCGATTCGCGCGGCAACCCGACCGTCGAGGTCGATGTCGTGCTCGAATCCGGCGTTTTCGGCCGCGCCGCGGTGCCGTCGGGCGCCTCGACCGGCGTGCACGAGGCGGTCGAGCTGCGCGACGGCGACAAGGCCCGCTATCTCGGCAAGGGGGTGCTGAAGGCGGTCGAATCGGTCAACGGCGAGATCTATGACGCCCTGTCCGGGATGGATGCCGAGGAGCAGTTGCTGCTCGACAAGACCATGATCGATCTCGACGGCACCCCCAACAAGGGCCGCCTCGGCGCCAACGCCATCCTCGGCGTGTCGCTGGCCTGCGCCCGCGCCGCCGCCGAGGAATCCGGCCTGCCGCTCTACCGCTATGTCGGCGGCGCCTTCGCCTCGACCCTGCCGGTGCCGATGATGAACATCATCAACGGCGGCGCCCATGCCGACAATCCGATCGACATCCAGGAATTCATGATCATGCCGATCGGCGCGGCCAGCATCGCCGAGGCGATCCGCACCGGCGCCGAGGTGTTCCACGCCCTCAAGAAGACCCTGAAGCAGGCCGGCCACAACACCAATGTCGGCGACGAAGGCGGCTTCGCCCCCAACCTCAAGAGCGCCGAGCAGGCGCTCGACTTCATCATGAGCGCGATCGAAGCCGCCGGCTTCAAGCCGAGCGACGACGTCGCGCTGGCCCTCGATGCCGCCTCGTCCGAGTTCTACAAGGACGGCGCCTATGTGATGGAAGGGGCCAAGAAGACCTTCGATCGCAAGGGGCTGGTCAAGTTCTACGGCAAGCTGGTCAATTCCTACCCGATCCTGTCGATCGAGGACGGCTGCGCCGAGGACGATTTCGAGGGCTGGAGCCTGCTGACCGAGGCGCTCGGCTCGAAGGTCCAGCTGGTCGGCGACGATCTGTTCGTCACCAACCCGGAACGCCTCTCCGCCGGCATCGACCAGGGCATCGCCAACTCGATCCTGATCAAGGTCAACCAGATCGGCACCCTGTCCGAGACCCTCGAAGCGGTCGACATGGCCCACAAGGCCGGCTACACCGCCGTGATGAGCCATCGCTCGGGCGAGACCGAGGATTCGACCATCGCCGATCTCGCCGTCGCCACCAATTGCGGCCAGATCAAGACCGGCTCGATGTCGCGCTCCGACCGCATCGCCAAGTACAACCAGCTGATCCGCATCGAGGAAGAGCTGGGCACCGCCGGCCGCTACGCCGGCAGCCTGCTGCGGCGCCGCTAAAACGACAGGAGGCGCGCCCCTCGCGGGGCGCGCCTTTTTCGTGGGCTCCGCCCACACCCGCCAAGGGCCACAGGCCCCTGGACCCCGTTGGGGAGGTCCTGGCGGGTGCGGGCGGAGCCCGCTTTTTTGGCTATCCGCGCGGCACCAGCACGCCGAAGCAGGAGCCCCGGCCGGGCACCGAATGGACTTCGAGCCGGTGGTCGAGCAAGGCCGCCATCCGCCGCACCACGCCGAGGCCGAGGCCCAAGCCGCGCTGGTCGCGCGGGCGACCCGGCTGCTCGATCCGGGTGAAATCATCGAAGATCCGCGCCACCTGATCGGGGGCGATGCCGATGCCGGTGTCCCACACCTGGATCGCCACCTTGCCGCCGCGATAGCGGCAGCCGATCCGCACCCCGCCGGTCTCGGTATAGCGCACCGCGTTGATCAGCAGGTTGCGCAGGATGCGTTCCAGCAGCACCGGGTCGCTCACCACCGTGCAATCGGTCGGCACCGCGCCGATCGACAGGCCCCGCGCGGTGGCCTCGGGCTCGATCTGATCGACCAGTGTCGCCAGCAGCGGCATCAGCCGGAACGGCGCGATGTTGGGGGTGATCTTGCCCGCCTCCAGCGCCGAGACGTCGAGCAGGGTGCCAAGCAGCGAATTGGTCGCCTCGATGCTGCGCCGCAGCTTGTTGACCACGTCGGCCAGCGGCGAATCCTCGACCCGGGCCGCCAGCACCTCGGCGAACATCCCCGCCGCCTGCAACGGCTGGCGCAGATCGTGGCTGGCGGCGGCGAGGAAGCGGGTCTTGCTCTCGTTGGCGAGGCGGGCCTCCTCGGCACGGCGCTCGGCCTCCTCGGTGCGATCGCGCACCCGCTGTTCCAGCCCGGCCAGGATCGCCTGCTCGCGGCTGACGCCGCGGAAGGCCAGCGCCGACAGCCCGGCCACCACCGAACCCGCCAGCGCCAGCGCGATCGCCAGCCCGCCGACGGTGTTCCACCACGGCCGCAGCACCTCGTCCTGCGCCATCCCGGCGATCACCACGATGCCGTATTCCGGCAGCAACCGGTAGGAGAAGATCCGCTCGACCCCGTCGAGCCGCGACGGGCCGAGCATGGTGCCGGCCGGCTTTTCCTGCAACAGGCGATCGACCGGCTCGCGCGGGATCGAGCGGCCGGCATACAGTTCGGGATTGGGCTGGCGCAGCAGCAGGCCGTCGCGGGTCGCCGCCGCGATCACCCCGCCATGGCCCAGCACCAGGGTATGGTAGAAATCGGTGAAATAGGCGGAATGGATCCCGCACGACACCACGCCGAGGAAACGGCCGGATTCGTCATTGACCCGGCGGCTGACCACGAACACCAGCGAATTGTCGAAGCGCGACGCCACCATCGGGCTGATGGTCCGTTCCACCCCCCCCTCGGCATGGGCGCGGAACCAGGAACGGTCGGCGGCGTTGACCGGCGCCCCGCCGGTGGTGGGACGATGGTCGAACACCGCGTTGCCCTCGGCGTCGAACACCACCAGACCGCCGCGCTCGGGCAGGCTGGCCTGCATCGCCTTCAGTTCGGCCTGCATTTTTTCGGCCGGGATGTCCCCCTTGAGATAAGCCCGGTCGAGCCCGGCCAGCCGTTGCAGGATCACGTCGGTGGTGGAGAGGGTGCGGCTCAGCGTCGCTTCCAGCAGCCGGGCCACCCCGGCGGTGTTGGCGGCGGCATCGTCGAGCGTCGCCGCGCGCAGATGCACCAGGAAGCCGACCGCGCCCACCACCATCAGCGCCATCACCAAACCGATCAGCAATCCCAGAACCCGGCGCAGGTCGCCGGTTGGTTGTGCTGTCGGCCGGGCCGCAGCGGTCGGCGGAACCTTCGTCACCGTTCGCCCCCCACTGAAAGTCTACGTCAAACGATGCTATACCTTCGGCAGGGTAAGGAAAAGCGCTATCCGGTCAGGGCCCGAGCCAAAGGGAGGGAGCGGCGATCAGGCCCCCTGTGCCGCCTCCCAGGCTTCCTGGGCCTCGAACCACGCCGCCTCGGCCTGCTCCAGCCGGCGGGTGAGGTCGGCGTCACGCCGCTGCAATTCGGTCAGCCGCGCCGCCGGCCCCTGATACAGCGCCGGATCGGCCAGTT
>JBDLVO010000453.1:0-2504 GCA_039804805.1 Pseudomonadota bacterium | reverse complement strand
GTGGCGCCGCCCGCGCCCGGATCGATGCCGCCGAGGACCTGGGGCTGGTGCCGCCGCCGGGGATGGCCCTGATCCGGGTGGGGACCGACCCTGAGTTCGTCCTGCCCGACCAACCGTTCGAACTGGCCGGTAACGGGACCGAGCCGGCCGAACTGCTGCTTTACACCGCCGACGCGCCGGGTGGCCCGGCGGCGGGGACGGCATGAGCGGGCCGCCCCGCCCGCTGCCCCAGGCGAAGAAGGCGATCGACCGCTTCCTCGCCTTCCACGCCGAACTGGTCGCGGTCAAACGGCTGGCCGACGCGATGGTGGCACCCGACGGCGCCGTCGCCACCGACGGCGCGGCCGACCCCGCCAGCGAGGCGGCCGAGGCCGCGCCCGCCCCGCCCCCGGCGACGATCGATCTGTTCCTGCGGCTGCGGGTGGCGATCTGCCCGCAGGGCAGCCCGGCCCCGGTGCCCGACGGCACCGTCGATATCGGTTATGTGATGGCGGCGCTGGGCGACGAGGCGCTGCTGCTCGACGTCGAATGGCCGGGGCGGTCGCAATGGCTCGGCCTGCTGCTGGAACAGTCGCTTTACGGCACCCGGCTGGCGGGGGAACGGATCTTCGATCTGGCCGAGCAATTGATCGACGGCCGCCTTCCCGGCCGGCCCGACCTTGCCGCCGCGATCCTGATCGCCCTGTCGCTCGGCTTTCGCGGCAAGCTGCGCGGGCGCGGCGCCGAGGCCGAGATCGCCCAGTTGCGGCGGGGGTTGTATGAACTGGCCTACACCCAGCCGCCGCCACGCCGGATCGACTGGAGCGCCGCCTTCACCGCCGCCGCCGAGCCGGTGCTGCCGGGCGAACGGATGCGGCCGTTGCCCCGCCTTGCCCCGTGGCTGGGCGGGATCGGGCTGGTGGCGGCGCTGTATCTCGCCGCCTCGTCGCTGGTGTGGTGGCAGGCGACCCGGCCGGCGCTGGGGCTGGCCGACCAGATCCGCATCCTGAGCGGAGGGGGGCAATGATCCCCGCCGCCGTCCCCGCCGCCACCCCCGACTGGCTGCCGGTGCTGCTGCTGGCGCTGCTGGTGCTGCTGCTGATCGCCCTGGCGGTGGCCGCAATCGTGCTGTGGCGGCGACGCCGCGCCGGCGGGGAAAAGGCGCCGCCGCCGACCCCCGCCCGGGCGTTGCGGCGGCAGGTGCGGCAGGCGCTCGGCACCCTGGCCCGGCTGGGCGATGCCGGGGCCGATCCCTATGCGGTGCCGTGGATCGTCGCTCTCGGCGGCGAGGGGGCCGACACCCCCACCCTGCTGGCGGCGATCGACCCCGCCGCCCCGGCCGAGGCCAGCATTGTCCCCGGCGCCGGGGCGGTGCATTTCCTGCCCCAGGGCGCGGTGTTCCATGCCGGCGACAGCCTGATCGAACGGCCGGGCGGGCTCGACCACTGGCGCCAGTTGGTGCGGCTGCTGGCGGACTGCCGGCCGCACCGCCCGCTCGACGGGCTGGTGGTGGTGCTGCCGGCCGACGCCCTGGCCGGGGCGGCGGCGCTGCCGTTCGACCGGGTGGCCGAGTGGGGCGCCCGCCTCTGCACCATGATCGCCGCCGCCCAGGGTCTGACCGGGCTGCGGGTGCCGGTGTCGATCGTGATCGACCGCTGCGACCGCCTGCCCGGGCTGGCCGCGCTGATCGCCGCGCTGCCCGAGGCGGCGCGCGACGCTCCGCTCGGCTGGGCCAACCCTTACGCGCTGGAAGCCGCCTTCCAGCCCGAATGGGCCGATCAGGCGGTCGAGACCGTCGCCGCCGGCCTGTCCGACCTCGGCATCCAGTTGCTGCTGGGGGAAGCCGCCCCGGCCGATCCCGATCCGCTGCTGCTGGCGCCGTCCGAGGTGCGGGCCCTGCTGCCGCGGCTCAAGCCGCTGCTGGCGGGCCTGTTCCAACCCTCGGCCTATCACGAGGCCTTCCTGTTCCGGGGCCTGTTCCTGGCCGGGGCGAGCGGCGGCGACCCGCTGGGTCAGGCCTTCGTCCCCGGCCTGTTCAATCAGCGGATCTTCCGCGAGTTCCAGTTGGTGCGGCCGGTGCGGGGGCTGCTGACCCGCCGCACCCGGCGGCTGCGGCTGACCCAGGCGGCGCTGGCGGCCAGCCTGCTGCTGGCGGCGACCGGTCTGACCGCGCTGGCGGTGACGGCGCCGCGCCGGGCCTTTTCGTTCGAGACCCTGCTGACCACCATCCAATCCGACCTGACCCACCGCCGCCAGAGCGTGCAGCGGCTCGACATCGACGCGGTGCGCGGCGCGGCCAGCCGGCTGTTGCAGGGGCTGGCCCGGCTCGACGTCGAGACCGTCACCACCCCGCTGGCGCCGCTGGCCTCTCTCTACGGCCCCGACCGCGACCTGATCGAGGCGATCGCGATCGGCTACGGCGCGATCGTCGTCTCCGAGATGCACCACCGGTTCGAAACCCGGCTCGACGAAATCCTGGCCGACCCGCCGGCCGGCGGCGACCCGATCGACTCGCTGGCCGGCAC
>JBDLVO010000452.1:0-3413 GCA_039804805.1 Pseudomonadota bacterium | reverse complement strand
GCGGCTCCGTCCCGGCGGGATCAGTGACACATCAGGCAGTGGATCGGGGCGTTGGCGATGATCCGCCGGGTGACGCCGCCCAGGATCAACTGGCGCAGGCGGGAATGGGTGTAGGCCCCCATCACCAGCAGATCGGCGCCGCAGGCCACCGCCTGGCGCAGCAATTCGGCCCCGGCCTGGGAGGTGGGGGCCTGGGTCGCCAGCGTGGTCGAGGCAATCCCGTTCCAGGCCAGATAGGCGGCGAGGTCGCCGGCCGGGGCGGCGATCGGGCCGTTGGCGTGCTCGGTGACGGTCAGCAGGGTGACGGATTCGGCCTCGCGCAGGAACGGCATCGCCCAGGCGACGGCGCTGCTGGCCTCGGTGCTGCCGTTCCAGGCGATCGCCACCTTGCGCCCGAACGGGGCCGGCGGCCGGCCCGGGCACAGCAGCAGCGGCCGTCCGGCGGTCAGCAGGGCGGCGTTGAGGGTGGTCATCGCCGGGATTTCCTCGTCGCCCTCGGGATGACCGCAGACGATCAGGTCGGACAGCCGGCCGCGCCGGACCACCTCGTCCTCCTCGCGGCCGGTGATATCGACCCATTCGGCCGACAGGCCCTCGGTGTCGGGGCTGCCGGTCAGCGGCGCGTCGAAGCGCAGGCGGGCTTCCTCGAAGGCGGCGCGGGCGGTCTCGGCCCGCTTGGCGGCCTGGGTCTCGGCCAGGGAAATCATCTCGTCGACCATCGCCGCCGACAGGCCCTCGCCGATCAGCGGCACCGCCAGCGCCGGATCGGTGCGGACATGCAGCGCGGTGACATGGCTGCCGAACCGGCGTCCCAGTCCCAGCGCGGCGTCGAGAACGCCGAGCGCGGTGCCGGAATCGCCGACCGGAACCAGAATCGTGCGGAAAGCGGGCATCGTTTTTTCTCCCCCACTGCCGAATGCACCGCTCATTATGCGCCGGGTGGGGGGCGATGCAAATCGCGCTTCGGCGCAACCGAGGCCCTCATAAACCGAGGAGGGCGCGGGCGGCGGCGAGGGTGGCGGGTTTGTCCTGGCCGCTGTCGATCCGGGCCCAGGCGAGCGGGCCGAGGTCGTAGCCGAGCTGGTGTTCCAGCACCGCCGGGGTGGCGTCGGACAGTTCGGGCCGGCGTTCGCGGATGCGGCGGGCGGCCAGCTCGGGGGCGACCTCCAGCCACAATCCGGCGAACGGCACCCCGGCCGCGCCGGCCACCGCCTCGATCGCCGCGCGTTCCTCCGGGAGGGCGAACACCGCGTCGGCGATGGTCGGACAGCCGGCGGCGAGCAGGGCGGCGCAGGTTGCGGTCAGGGCCTGGTAGGTGCGGTGCGACATCGCCGCGCTGTAGGCCTCGGGGCCGAGCCGCTGTTCCGGCGCCGCCCCCAGTAATTGCTTGCGCAGGGCGTCGCTGCGCACCACCACCGCGCCGGGCTCTCCCAGCAGCGGGGCGAGATCGCGCCCCAGCCGCGACTTGCCGCTGCCCGACAGCCCGCCGATCGCCACCAGCCGGGGCGGCGGCGGGGCGAGCGCGGCGGCGGCGGCGGCGAGATAGGCCCGCGCCTCGACGGCGAGCGCCTCCCGCCGCGCCGCCGGGGCGGCCAGGGCGATGGTGGCGGTGACATGGGCGCGGATGGTGGCGCGCAGGGCGATGAACAGCGGCAGCGTTGGCGCGCCGTCGTAATCGCCGGTGCGGTCGAGATAGCGGTTCATCACCCGGCTGGCGGCGGCGGGCAGGCCGCGCCGCGACAGATCCATCAGCAGGAAGGCGAGGTCGTAGAACGGATCGATCGCGATGTAATCGTCGCGGAACTCGATCGCGTCGAACAGGGTCGGCCGCCCCTCGAACAGACAGAGATTGCCGAGATGAAGGTCGCCGTGACAGGCGCGGACCCGCCCCTCGGCGCGGCGCCGCTCCAGCCGGGGCGCCAGCCGGTCGAGCGCGGCGGTGCAGGCGGCGGTCAGCGCCGCGATCGCCGCCGGATCGAGGATCGCCGGGGCGGCGGCCAGCAGGGCGGCGTGGTTGCTGTCGATCACCGCCGCCAGCGGCGCCACCCCGCCCTGGTCGGGCCGGGGCGCGGCGGCGGCGTGACAGGCCACCACCGCGTCGGTCAGCCCGTCGAGCAATGCGTTGTCGAGCCGGCCGGCGGCGGCGAGGTGGTCGAACCGGGTTTCCTCGGCGAAACGGCGCATCACCACCACCCAGTCGAGCGCCGCCCCGGCGCCGTCGAATTCCAGCCGCCCGTCGGCGGCGCGGGTGATCGCGGCGACGCCAAGATAAAGCCCGGGGGCGTTGGCACGGTTGCGCGCCAGCTCGGCGTGGCAGCAGCGCCGCCGCTCGGCCGGGTCGGTGTAGTCGAGGAACGGCAGCCGCACCGCCTTCTTCAGCTTGAACACCCGGTCGCCGACCAGGAACAGGGTCGAGATGTGGGTGTCGATCCGCTCCACCGCCGCGCCGCCATGGCTGGCCGGATCGGCGAGAAAGGCGATCACCTCCCGTTGCGCCGCCGCGTCCATCCGCTCCCCTCCGCTGTCGTGCCGGGGGGAAGTATAGGCCCCTTTGCCGGGGGGTGGGAGAGGCAGGGCGGGCTCCCGCCCGCACCCGGCCGGGGCGATGCCCCGGACCCCCTTTGTTTTTGAAACAGGGGGAGGTTTGGGGGCGCCAGCCTCCAAGCGGGTGCGGGCGGCAGCCCGCAAAAGGAAAGCGCGGCGCCCCCGGAAGGGCGCCGCGCTGGACCAATCCGCCGGAGACTACAGCTTCAGCGGCGAGAACGAGGTGGCCTTCTTGGCCTCGTCCTTGTGCTCGGCGTCGGGCATCGGGATCAGGCCGATTTCCGACAGGTAGCCGGTCTTGCCGGTGGCCTTGTCCGAGACGAATTCGCTGACGAATTCCTTGATGCCCGGGATCATGCCGACATGGGCGTTCTTGACGTAGAAGTACAGCGGACGCGACACCGGGTAGGTGCGGCCGGCGATGGTCTCGAAGGTCGCCTCGATGCCATCGACGGTGGCGGCCTTGACCTTGTCGCGGTTCTGGTCGAGGTAGCTGAAGCCGAACACGCCCAGCGCGGTCGGCGAGGCCTCGATCTTCTGCAAGGTGACGTTGTAGGACTCGGACACCTCGATAAAGGCGCCGTCCTCGCGGATCATGTGGCAGGCCTTCTTCTTGGCGTCCTTGTCGAGCGCCTTGATCTCGGCATGCTTGCCACAGGCCGGGTCCATCACCAGTTCGAGCAGGGCGTCGCGGGTCCCGTGGTTGGGGGCGGGGCCGAACACCTGGATCTCGATGTCGGGCAGGCTCTTGTCGATTTCCGACCACTTCCGGTAGGGGTTGGCTTCGAGCTTGCCGTCGACCGGCACGTCCTTGGCCAGGGCGCGGTAGATCTGGTCGCGGGTCAGGGTGAAGGTCGGGCCCTGGTTGG
>JBDLVO010000451.1:0-2723 GCA_039804805.1 Pseudomonadota bacterium | reverse complement strand
CTGCGCGCCACCGGCCTCGTCGCGTTCGCCGACCCGACGCTGGTGGCACGGCTGCAACCGGTGTTCTCGACCGAAATCCACCGCACCACCTATCGCCTCGGCGGCGGAGCGGACCCGGACGGCGGGGAAGGCGGGGGGTGGGAGGTCGAGGCGGCGCTCGATCACGGCCGGGTGGTGGCGGGCGAGCGGTCGGAGCCGATCTGCGAGGTCGAGTTCGAACTGGTGCGGGGCGATCCGCACCGGCTGTTCGATCTGGCCCGCCAGGTGTTGGAAACGGTGCCGGCGCGGCCGTTGTCGCTCAGCAAATCGGAACGGGGGGTGCGTTTGGCCAGTGGGGACGGTCTGCGCCCGGTCAAGGCCCGGGTGCCGGCGCTCAACCCGCGTCTCGGCGTGGGCGAGGCGTTCCAGACGATCGCGCGATCCTGCCTCGACCATCTGCTGGTCAACGAGCATTGCCTGCTCGCCACCGGCGACGGCGAGGCGATCCACCAGATGCGGGTGGCGCTCAGGCGGCTGCGCTCGGCGATCCGGCTGTTCCGCCCGGTGGTCGAAGGGCCCCGGCTGGCCGAGATCGGCGCCGAGCTGCGCTGGCTGCTGGAACGGCTCGGCCCGGCCCGCGACGCCGAGGTGCTGCGGGCGGAGATCCTCGCCCCGGTGCGGGCGGCCCGGCCCGACGATGCCGGCCTTGCCGCGCTCGATGCCGCCGCCGGGCGCGACCTGGCCGGCCGGCTCGACGTCGCGGTGGCGGCGGTGCGCGACCGCCGGTTCGCCGCCCTGGTGCTCGATCTCGGCGCCTGGATCGAATCCGGCGACTGGCGCGCCGGGCGGGCCGCCCGCCTCGCCGAGCCGATCCCGCCCTTTGCCCGTCACCGTCTGGCCAAGATCACCCGCCGGCTGCTGCGCCAGGGCGGCGAGGATCTGCTGGCGCTGACCCCGCCGGAACGGCACGAGGTGCGCATCCGCGCCAAGCAGGCCCGTTACGCCGCCGAGTTCTTCGCCGGCTTGCTGCCGCGCAAGGCGGTGGTCGGCTTCATCGAGGATCTGGCGGCGTTGCAGGACACGCTGGGGCGGCTCAACGATCTGGCGGTGGCGCTGCCGCGTCTGGCCGCGCTGCCCGATCCGGCGGCCGTCGAGGCCGCCGCTCGGGTCGCGGCGTGGCACCGTGCCGGCGAGGCCGATCTGCTGGCCGAGGCGGCGCGCGGCTGGCGCCGGCTGCGTCAGCGCGAGATGCCCTGGGTCGAGCGGTGAGCGGGGCGGCGCTGCGGGTCGAGGTCGATTCGGCCGACGCGATGCGGCGGGCGGTGGCGGCGGCCCGGGCGGCGGGGAGCGGTCTGGTGCTGGAAAGTCCGCCGGCGGCGGCCGGTTGGCAGGGGATCGGCTGGTGGCGCGAACTGGTGGCGCTGGCCCGGGCCGAGGCGCCCGATCTCGACATCGCCGCCGTGCTTGATTGCGGCGCGGCACCGGGGCTGGCCCTGGCGGCGCTGAAGGCCGGCTGTGGGCCGGTGCGGGTCGTGGCGGAGGGGGCGGCGCTCGACGCCCTGGTTGCCCTCGCGGCCGGGCTCGGCGGCGAGGTGTTGGCGGGCTGATGGGGCCAGGACGGGGCTGCCGCCCCGGCCCCGCCTGGAGGCTGCGCCTCCAGACCTCCGCTTTTTTCGAAAAGTCAGCGCATCGGGGCCGGGGCCTCGGGCGGCGGCGGGACATGGGCCGGGCGATGCGGGCGCGGGCGCGGCGGCTTGCGGTGGCGCGGGGCCGGCGTGACCCGTTCGGGATGGTGGGGGCGGACCTGTTGCGGCCCCGGCGGGGGGGCGTCGGGCGCTGGCTGGGCCACGGCCGAGAACGGTGCCAGGGCCACGGCGATGGCCGCGCTGGCCAGAAAACGACGGATCGACATCGGGAGATCTTTCCTCGCGAGGGGCGGGAGCGGCGGAGACGCCGGCGGCGGACGGGATGTACGCCGTGGCGCCCGGGCCGGCTATAGGCGAGGTGGGGTGGGACGGTCGGCGAGGGGGAGGGGTGGTCCCTCCCCCCCATCCGGCTTAGTTGGCGGGCGCGCCGGTGGTCGCCGCCGGGGCGGTCGGAGTGGTCTTGGCCGCTTCGCCGGCGGGAGTGGTTTTGGCCGCTTCGCCGGCCGGGGCCGTCTGGGTCGTGCCGGCATGGTCGCGCTTGGCGTGGGCCGGTTTGGCGTGGTCGGGCTTGGCATGCTCCGGCTTGGCGTGGTCGGGCTTGGCCTGGGTCGCGGCGGGGGGCTGGTCGTCGCTGGCGGTCTGGGCCAGCGCCGCCACCGGGGCCAGCGAAGCGGCGAGGAAGGCGGCGGCGAGAAGACGACTGGCGATCATGATGTCAGGTCCTTGTTCCTGGATCGGTTTGCCGCCGCCGGGTTGGCGGGTCGGCGAGGAACAAGATCCCGCCGGGCGATGGCAAGATCAGGGACGAACTGTGATCTTTTCGGGGCAGCGTTTCCGGCGCTCGGGTTGCCAGCGGGGGGCGATCCATGCTTCAACCGGAGGACCGTTCCGGTTCCCCCCTTTCGCGCGAGGTGCGCCATTTCCGTTTCCCGGCTTTATCTGATCACCCCGCCCGAGATCGCTCAGCCCTTCGCCTGGGTCCGCACCCTGGAGGAAGCGCTCGATGCCGGCGACGTCGCCTGTCTGCAGATCCGGGTCAAGGGGCTCGACGACGACGCCCTGGCCCGGCTGATCGACCTGCTGCGGCCCCCGGCGCAG
>JBDLVO010000450.1:0-3488 GCA_039804805.1 Pseudomonadota bacterium | reverse complement strand
CGGTTGATCGCCTCGGGCGCGGCGTCCGGCGCGATCACCGCCCCCCAGCCGAGGGCGCGCACCCGCCGGGCCGGGGCGCCGAGATCGGTCACCACCGGGAACAGCCCGGCCTCCAGCGCCTCGGACAGGGTGTAGCAATAGGTCTCGGGCCAGATCGACAGGAAGGCGGCGACCTGACAGCGGATCCGCCGCAGCAGCCCGGCCAGCTCCTCCTGGCGGTAGGCGCCGTGCACCGTCAGGTTGGGCGGGCAGCGGGCCGGATCGGCTTCGGACAGGGTGCCGATCACCTCGAACGCCAGCGGCAGCCGGTCGCGTTCGGCCGCATCGGCGCAGGCCAGCAGCAGGTCGCGTCCCTTGTCGCGGCTGATGCCGCCGATCACCGCGACCCGGATCCGCTCGCCCGCGACCGGCAGGTGGGGGACGATCCGCCGCGGCGGCTCGGGGTGGGGGCGCAGGGTGGCGGCGGGCAGGTCGGGGGCGAGGGCGGCGATCCGCTCGGCGACGTCGGGATCGGGCACGAACAGATGCCGCGCCCCGGCCAGCAGCGCCAGCCGCTCCGCCCGCCATGCCGCCAGCGCGGCGGGGCTGTGCGGGTCGAGCGGGATCGCCTGGTGCGGGCCGGCGGCGGCGAGGCAGCCGGCGCAATCGGCCTCTCCGCTCTCGGCGCGGCGGCAATAGCGTCCGTCCGGCCCGACCATCGTCACCCGGGGGCAGAACCAGGCGTAATCGTGCAGGGTGACGTCCCAGGTCAGCCCGAGCGCCGCCGGCAGGGCCGCCAGTTCGGGCGGGAAGCCGATGAAATGGTGCAGGTGGAGATGGTCGAGCCGCAGCGCGCGCAGATCGGCGACCAGCGCCGCCCATTCGCCCGGCGTGGCGGCGGGGTAGACCCGGGGGACGCCGTCGATTCCCTCGGTCAGCACCATCCGCTCGCCCCGGTCGGCGCGCAGCAGCCACGGCTCGGCGCCTTCCGCCGCCAGCAGGGTTGCCATGTCGCGGCAATGGCGCTCGGTGCCGCCGCCCAGCCCGTGCAGGATCAGCAGCAGGCGCGGCCCCCGCGCGGCGGCTGGGGTCAGCGGCGGGCGCGGCGGCCGGGTCGGCCGCCCCTGGGTCCGGCCGATCCGCAGGTAATGGGCCAGCGCGCCGGCGCGGTCGGTTTCGTCCCGGTTGGCCTCGGCGTAGAACCGGGTGTCGAACAGCGGATGGGGATCATGGCCCTCGGCCGCGCCATAGCGCAGGTAATGCAGCAGCGGATTGACCCCGGCGGCGCGCACGTCGGGGTGACGGTCGAGATACCACGCGGTGTCGAACATCGGGTTGGGATCGCGCCCCTCGCGCCAGCCGTGGCGCAGATAATGGCGCCAGGGGTCGAGGCCGGCGCGGCCGACATCGGGATTGCGGGCGAGGTACCAGTCGGCGGCGAAGGTTTCGGGCGGGCGCAGGGCGTCGCCGAAGGTCGCCACCGCGTCGAGGAAGGCGTCGAGGCGGAGCAGCAGGTTGGTCTCCGGGCCGAGGGTGCGGCGGATCGGGGCGAGGTCGATCCCGGGGGCGCAGGCCCGTCCCTCCGCCCAGCCCCGGGTGAGGAAATGCCAGACCGGGTCGATCCGGCCGCGCGCGACGTCGGGATAACGGCGCAGGTAGAAGGCGCGGTCGAAGCAGCCCGAGGCGGCGAGGCGGTCGCGGCAGGCGTGCAGATGGTGCAGCAGCGGATTGACCCCGGCCGGCAGGCGGTGGACGGCGGCATGGGCGGCGGCGGCGAAGGCGGGGGAGGGATCGCGCCCTTCCGCCCCGCCCCGGCGCAGGAAATGGTCGAGCGGGTCGCCCGCGACGTCGGGATTGGCGGCGAGATAGGCGGCGGGGTCGAACAGGCCGCTGTCGATCACCATCCGCGCGTCGCGCGTGGCCCCGCCCCGCCGGCCGAGCCGCCGCGCCAGCCGCCCGGCCAGCGGCAGCAGCCGGCCGCCCCGTTGCAGCAGGCGGGCGATCCGCCAGCCGGTCGAGACCAGCATCGCCTGGCGGTCCGCCACCAGGGCGGCGAAGCGGCGGTCGAGCGCCTCGTGACGGGCGGCGAGGGCGGCGCGGGCGGCGGTGGCGGTGGCGAGGTCGGCCCGCAGCCGGGCCAGCAGCGCCTGGTCCTCGGCGTGGCGGTCGTGGCTTTCCGCCAGTTCGCCGGCCTGACGACCGAGCCGGTCGAGGAGGGCGGCCCGTTCCTCGGCGTGGGCGGCCAGCGCCGCCTCCAGCCCGGTCTGGGCGGTGGCCAGCCGGTCGCGTTCGGCCGCCAGCGCCGCCTCCAGCCCGGTCAGGGCGGCGGCGAGACGGTCGTGTTCGCCGGTGAGCCGTTCGATCCGCTGCCCGGCCTCGTGCCGTTCGACCGCCAGCAGCGCCTGGAACCGCGCGGCGAGGCTGCGGTCGGCCTGCGGGGTCCAGTCGAGCGGGCCGAGCGGCTCGTCGTCCGGGCCGAACGCCATCACCCGGGCATTGCAGCTCGAAAACTCACCCGCCGCCGCCGGGGCGAGGAACAGGGCGAAGCCGGGCCGCCGGTCGAGCCGGTCGCTTTCGCTCTCGCCGGCCAGGGCGACGTCGGCGCGTTCGCGATCGACCGGGGCCACCGCCATCGCCGTGCCGTTGATCAGCAACGCCACCGCCGAGGCGGCGCGGCCAAGGCGGCGGTCGATCGCCCAGCCGCCGATCTCGACCGTGCCGCCGGGATGGACGCGGACGGTGTCGATGAACCCGCCGGCGCGGTTGACCTCCTGGCTTTCGACCAGCCGCGCCGCCAGTTGCGCCGACAGGTCGGTCAGGGCGGCGAGTTGGTGGCCCAGCCGGCGGTCGAGCGCGCCGGGGTCGGCGGTTTCGGCGAACAGGCCGTAGGCCTGATCGAGGAAGCGGCCGGCCTGATCCATCGCCGCGGTGTCGAGCGGTTCGCCGCGCGCGGCGTCGCGCGCGGCGCGATAGGCCGCCGCCGCCGGCTCGGGCAGGGGCTCGGCGCCGTCGCCGCCGCGATGGTGGCGGTGACGGGGCTGGATCGCGGCGGCGATGGCGTCGAGCCGCCGTCCCGCCGGCTCGCCCGGCAGGTCGAGGAAGCGGTGCAGCCGCCGCGCTCCCCGGCGCGGATCGTCGACGAAATCGGCATAATCGATCAGCAGGCGGGGCAGCCCCCGGCTGTGGCGCTCGGCCAGCACCAGATGGCTGAGCCACAGCCGCAGCGAGCGGGCGCGGGCGAAGCGGTTGCGTTCGGCCAGCGAGGCGGCGATGTCGAACGGATGGCGCACCGGCACCACCACCACCGGGGCGATGCCGAGCTGGTCGAGCAGGTCGCGCCACAGCGGCACCAGCCGGCACATGCGCGGATCCTTGATCGCGAACAGCGGCGCGCGGGCGAGATCGCGGGCGAGGATCCGTTCCAGCCGCTCGCGGCACAGCCGCGCCTCGGTGCCCTGGAACAGCGCCGGCGGCAGCGGGGTGGGATCGTCCCAATCCGAGCCGGCGGC
>JBDLVO010000449.1:0-5971 GCA_039804805.1 Pseudomonadota bacterium | reverse complement strand
GCCCATCGCGGCCAAGCGCGGTATCGGGGACCGAGAAATTGGTTCCGCAATTCGGGCAGGTGGTCAGCATGTAGATGAGAACCGCGCAAAGGAACGCCTTGAGACTTATAGGCCGGCGGCGGCGGCAACACAAGCAAAGGCCGCCGGAGCGGCGCTTGAGGCCGCGCGGCAGACCTGCTAAACCGGGACCCTTGTTACAGGAGGCATGTATGCGCCAGGGCAGGATCGAGCGCACCACCACCGAGACGGCGGTTACCGTCTCGGTCGAACTGGACGGCGGCGGCCGTTATCAGGTGGCGACGGGGATCGGCTTCCTCGACCACATGCTGGAGCAGCTTTCGCGCCATTCGCTGATCGATCTGGTGATCGAGGCGCGCGGCGATCTGCACATCGACGCCCACCACACCACCGAGGATGTCGGCATCGCCCTCGGTCAGGCGGTGGCCCGCGCGCTGGGCGACCGCAAGGGCATCCGCCGCTACGGCGAGGCGCTGGTGCCGATGGACGAGACCCTGACCCGGGTCGCGCTCGACCTGTCCAACCGGCCCTATCTGGTGTGGAAGGTGGCGTTCCGCCACGACCGCCTCGGCACGATGGACACCGAGCTGCTGCGCGAATGGTTCCAGGCCTTCGCCCAGGCCGCCGGCATCACCCTGCATGTCGAATGCTTCTACGGCGAGAACGACCACCACATCGCCGAAAGCTGTTTCAAGGCACTGGCCCGCGCCTTGCGCGCGGCGGTCGAGATCGACCCGCGCAAGGCCGACGCCGTCCCCTCGACCAAGGGCACGCTGGGAGGCAGCCTGTGACCACGCGCGTCGCCATCGTCGATTACGGGTCCGGCAACCTGCGCTCCGCCGCCAAGGCGTTCGAGCGGGTGGTGGAGGAACGCGGGCTGGGCCATGAGGTGCTGGTCACCGCCCACGCCGAGCAGGTCGCCGCCGCCGACCGCATCGTCCTGCCCGGGGTCGGCGCCTTCGCCGATTGCAAGGCCGGCCTCGCCGCCCTGCCCGGGATGATCGAGGCGCTGGAACAGGCGGTGCTGCGCCAGGGCCGCCCGTTCCTCGGCATCTGCGTCGGCATGCAGTTGATGGCCACCACCGGGCGCGAGCACGGCGCTCACCAGGGCCTGGGCTGGATCGCCGGCGAGGTGGTGCCGCTCGAGGTCGCCGCCGCCGGGCTCAAGGTGCCGCACATGGGCTGGAACGAGCTGGACCCCGACCGGCCCGACCATCCGCTGCTGGCCGGGCTGCCGGCCGGGGCCCATGCCTATTTCGTCCATTCCTATCATTTCCGTTGCGCCGATCCGGCCCACCGCCTCGCCCATGTCGAGTATGGCGGCGCGGTCACCGCCCTGATCGGGCGCGACAATCTCGCCGGCACCCAGTTCCATCCGGAGAAATCCCAGGCGACCGGGCTCAAGCTGATCGAGAACTTCCTGACCTGGAGTCCGTGAGCGATGTTCCTTTATCCCGCCATCGACCTCAAGGACGGCGCCTGCGTCCGGCTGCGCCTCGGCCTGATGGAGGACGCCACGGTGTTCAACACCGATCCGGCCGCCCAGGCCCGCGCCTTCGCCGCCGCCGGGGCCGACTGGATCCACGTCGTCGATCTCAACGGCGCCTTCGCCGGCAGGCCGGTCAACGCCGCCGCGGTCGAGGCGATCCTCGCCGCCGTCACCGTGCCGGTGCAGTTGGGCGGCGGCATCCGCGACCTCGCCACCATCGCGGGCTGGCTGGAGCGCGGGGTGCGCCGGGTGATCCTCGGCACCGTGGCGCTGAAGGCGCCCGAACTGGTGCGCGAGGCCTGTCGGCTGTTCCCCGGCCGGATCGCGGTCGGCATCGACGCCAAGGGCGGCAAGGTGGCGGTCGAGGGCTGGGCCGAGACCAGCGACCTCGCCGTGCTCGACCTCGCCCGCCGCTTCGAGGATGCCGGGGTCGCCGCGCTGATCTACACCGACATCGACCGCGACGGGGTGCTGGCCGGCCCCAACGTCGCCGCCACCCGCGCCCTGGCCGAGGCGATCGGCATCCCGGTGATCGCCTCGGGCGGGGTGTCGTCGCTCGACGATCTGCGCGCGCTCCGGCAGATCCCCCGCCTCGACGGGGTGATCTCGGGCCGGGCGCTGTATGACGGGCGGATCGACCTCGCCGCCGCGGTCGCCCTGCTCAAGGATGCCGCGCCATGCTGAAGATGCGGATCATCCCCTGTCTCGACGTCAAGGACGGGCGGGTGGTCAAGGGAGTCAATTTCGTCGATCTGGTCGATGCCGGCGATCCGGTCGAGCAGGCGCGGCTGTATGACCGCGCCGGGGCCGACGAGCTGACCTTCCTCGACATCACCGCCAGTTCCGACAACCGCGACACCATCTACGACGTGGTGCGCCGCACCGCCGAGCAGTGCTTCATGCCGCTGACCGTCGGCGGCGGGGTGCGCCGCAACGAGGACATCCGCAAGCTGCTGCTGGCCGGGGCCGACAAGGTGTCGATCAACACCGCCGCCGTCCACCGCCCCGAATTCGTCCAGGAGGCGGCCGAGAAGTTCGGCAGCCAGTGCATCGTCGTCGCGATCGACGCCAAGCAGGTGGCGCCCGGCCGGTTCGAGATCTTCACCCATGGCGGCCGCACCCCCACCGGAATCGACGCGGTGGCCTGGGCCCAACGGATGGTCGAATACGGCGCCGGCGAGATCCTGCTGACCTCGATGGACCGCGACGGCACCCGCGCCGGTTTCGACCTCGCCCTGACCCGGGCGATCGCCGACGCGGTGACGGTGCCGGTGATCGCCTCGGGCGGGGTCGGCACCCTCGACCATCTGGTCGAGGGGATTCGCGACGGCCACGCCACCGCGGTGCTGGCCGCCTCGATCTTCCATTTCGGGATCTTCTCGATCGCCGAGGCCAAGGCCCACCTCGCCGCCGCCGGGATCCCGGTGCGACGGTGACCCCGCCGCCGCGCGGAAGCGCGGCGCCGGTCCCGTCAGCCTTCCACCTTCAATCGAAAAGGGGCGCGTCATGGCCCAGGGTTGTGAAATTCTCGAGGATCTCTACAAGACCATCGTCAGCCGGCGCGGCGGCGACCCGGACAAGTCCTACACCGCCAAGCTGTTCGCCCGGGGCCGGGGCAAGATCGCCCAGAAGTTCGGCGAGGAATCGGTCGAGACCGTGATCGCCGCCTTGTCCGAGGGCCGCGAGGAACTGACGGCGGAAAGCGCCGACATGTTGTATCATTTGCTGGTGCTGTGGGCCGATTGCGGCGTCGAGCCCGGCAAGGTGTGGGCCGAACTCGAACGCCGTCTCGGCGTCTCCGGCATCGACGAAAAGAAGTCGCGCGCCAAGAAGGGCTGACCGCCCGGCGCCGACGACGAACGGATAAAGGGAGGGGTGGAATGGGATACGATGACAACAACGTGTTCGCCCGCATCCTGCGCGGCGAGATTCCCTGTCGCAAGGTCCATGAGGACGAGCACACCCTCGCCTTCCACGACATCAATCCGCAGGCGCCGGTCCATATCCTGGTGATTCCGAAGGGGCGCTACGTCTCGATCGTCGATTTCACCGCCAACGCCTCGGAAGCCGAGATCGCCGCCCTGTTCCGCGCCGTGACCAAGGTGGCCGAGATCGCCGGGGTCACCGCCGAGGGCTGGCGCCTGCTCGCCAACATCGGCATCAATGGCGGGCAGGAGGTGCCCCACCTCCACATCCACGTCTTCGGCGGCCGCAAGCTCGGCCCGATGCTGACCCGCCCGGCCTGAGGCTGACGCCGGGGTGATGTGGGCTCCGCCCACGCCCGCCAAGGGCCGCAAGGCCCTTGGAACCCATTGATGGTCGGGCGCGGACCGGCCTTTCAGCTTGGGGGCGGGCAGAGCCCGCGAATGTACTTCCACCCCACCCGATAAGAGCCGAAAACAACGGGGGTCCGGGGCATCGCCCCGGTTGGGTTTGGGCGAAAGCCCA
Organism: Pseudomonadota bacterium; assembly: GCA_039804805.1. GTDB lineage: Bacteria > Pseudomonadota > Alphaproteobacteria > Rhodospirillales > Magnetospirillaceae > Phaeospirillum. Next base: position 2,016 of record JBDLVO010000449.1, on the reverse strand, counting down.
ACCAGGACGCGGGTCAGGGCATGAATTGCTCGGCGATGATCCGCTCCTCGAGATTGTGCTCGGGGTCGAACAGCAATTCGAGGCCGGTGTCGCGGTCCTGATGGACCTCGACCTCGACCACGTCGCGCACCTCGGTAAAATCGGCCACCGCGCTGACCGGCCGCTTGTCGGCCTCCAGGATCTCGAAGCGGACATGGACCGCCTGCGGCAGCAGGGCGCCGCGCCAGCGGCGCGGGCGGAAGGCGGAAATCGGGGTCAGCGCGTTGATCCCGGCCCCCAGCGGCAGGATCGGCCCGTGCGCCGACAGATTGTAGGCGGTGCTGCCGGCCGGGGTTGAAATCAGGATCCCGTCGCAGATCAACTCGTCGAGCCGGACCTTGCCATCGATCCGGATCCGCAGCTTGGCCGCCTGCCGGCTCTGGCGCAGCAGCGACACCTCGTTGATCGCCAGGGCGTCGCTGTGGCTGCCGTCGGCGCTGCGGGCGCGCATCCGCAGCGGGTGCAGCACCACCGACTGGGCGCGGTCGAGCCGGGCCGGCAGATCGGCGGTGCGATAGCCGTTCATCAGGAAGCCGACGCTGCCGCGATTCATCCCATAGATCGGCACCCGGCAGTCGCGGTAGCGATGCAGCGTCTCCAGCATGAAGCCGTCGCCGCCGAGGGCGACGATCACCGCCGCCCGTTCGGGCGGGACATGGTGGTAAAGCTGGCACAGCCGGACCAGCGCGGTCTGGGCGATTTCGGAATCGGCCGCGACGAAGGCGATCGAGGAAAAGCTCATCGGCGGTTTCTGGCTCCCACGATGACGACAGTATAGACTTGGCGCGGCGGGACCCGCCACGTCCCTGGGGGAGGAAAGATCACCATGCGCCGTTTTCTTGCTGCGGTCCTGATCGCCGGGATGACAAGTGTCGCCCCGGCCCACGCCGCCGACCTGTATCAGGTTTCGATTCTCGATGCGCTGCTGCACGGGGTCTATGACGGCGAAATCAGCCTGGGCGAGTTGGGACGCCAGGGCGATCTCGGCCTCGGCACCATCAACGGGCTCGACGGCGAGATGGTGGCGGTGGACGGAGCGTTCTACCGCGTCGGCACCGATGGCCGCGCCACGCCGCTGCCGCCCGAGACCCGCACCCCGTTCGCGATGGTCACCCGCTTCACCCCGACCGTCTCCGCCCCGGTGCCGGCGGGGCTCGACCTTGCCGGGCTTGATGCCTGGCTGGCCCAGGTGCTGCCGCCGGCCAACCATGTCCAGGCGGTGCGGATCGACGGCCGCTTCGCCGCGCTCAAGCTGCGCTCGGTGCCGCGCCAGAGCCCGCCCTACCCGCCGCTGACCGCCGCGCTGGCCCATCAGGCGATCTTCGAGCATCAGCAGATGGACGGCACCCTGCTCGGTTTCCGCTTCCCGGCCTATGCCCAGGGGATCAACGCCACCGGCACCCATTTCCACTTCCTCGATGCCGGGCGCGGCCAGGGCGGCCATGTCCTCGGGCTGGTCACCGGCGAGGGGGCGCGGGCGCAGATCGCGGTGATCGACCGGCTGGTGGTCACCCTGCCGGGCGACGAGGCCTTCGCCGCCGCCCCGCTCGGTCAGGAGCGCAAGGGCGGCGCCAACGCCGTCGAAGGGCAATGAGCCCGGCGCTGCGTCCCGACCTGCTGCGGCGGATGCGGGCGGTGCCGCCGTTCGCCGATCTGGCGGTGGAGGATCTCGCCGCCCTGCTCGACGGCGCCGCCCCGTTGCGGCTGCCGCACCGCGCCATCCTGTTCCGCCCCGGTCAGGCGGCCGAGCTGCTGTATGTCGTGCTCGACGGCCATGTCGAACTGGCCCGCCACAGCGGCGGCCGCCGCTCGGTGATCGAGGTGGCCGGGCGCGACAGCCTGATCGGCGACGAGGCGGTGTTCGGCGCCGGCCATCACGACACCGGGGCGCGGGTGCTGGCCGGGGCCGCGCTGCTGGCGATTCCGGCGGCGCCGTTCCGCACCCGCCTCGCCTCGCGCCCCGACCTGCTGCGCCAG
>JBDLVO010000448.1:0-9577 GCA_039804805.1 Pseudomonadota bacterium | reverse complement strand
TACATGCTGTCCTCGCCGATCGCCGCCATCGCCGACGGCGCGGAAAACACCGTGCGCGCCCTGATCGAGTTGATCGGATCGTGAGCGGGCGCGACTTCACCGAGGCGCAGACCCATCGCTACGCCCGCCACATCCTGCTGCCCGAGATCGGCGGGGTCGGTCAGGCCCGCCTGCTCGAGTCGCGGGTGCTGGTGGTCGGGGCGGGCGGGCTCGGCTCGTCGCTGATCCTCTATCTCGCCGCCGCCGGGGTGGGCACCCTGACGGTGGTCGATGACGACGTGGTCGAACTGTCCAACCTGCAACGGCAGGTGCTGCACAATACCGAGCGGGTGGGGCAGGCCAAGGTCGACAGCGCGGTGGCCACCGTCGCCGCCCTCAATCCCGACGTGCGGATGATCGCCCGGCGCGAGCGGCTGAGCGCGGACAACGTCGCCGCCCTGGTCGCCGACCAGGACGTGGTCGCCGACGGTTCGGACAATTTCGCCACCCGCTTCCTGGTCAACGATGCCTGCCGTCGCGCCGGCCGGACCCTGGTGTCGGCGGCGATCCGCCGTTTCGAAGGCCAGCTCGCCACCTTTCGCCCCGGCGGGCCGTGCTATCGCTGCCTGCACCCGGCCGAGGCCACCGGCGGCGACGGCCCGAGCTGCGCCGAGGCCGGCGTGCTGGGGGCGGTCGCCGGGGCGCTGGGGGCGATGCAGGCGATCGAGGTGGTCAAGGAACTGCTCGGGATCGGCGACAGCCTGGCCGGCCGGCTGTTGCGCTACGACGCGCTGTCGGCCCGGGTCAGCATCGTCCGGCTGCCGCCCGATCCGGCCTGCCCGGTCTGCGGCGGCCATGGCTGAGAAACTGGGGCTGCTGGTCGAATCCGCCCTCTACGACCGGGTCCATTACGGGCTGGCGATCGCCGCCGCCGCCCTGGCGGTCAACCGTCCCGTCACCCTGATGTTCAGCATGGCGGCGGTGCGGGCGCTGGAGCCGGCCGATGCCGCCGGCCGTCCCGGCTGGGCCCGCCTCGCCGCGCTGCCGGGCCAGCCCGACCCGGCCGAGGCCGATGCCGCGCTGTGCGCCCGGGGCGTCGCCGGGTTCGAGGAATTGCTGGCCGCCTGCGCCGCGCTGGGGGCGCGGCTGATGGTGTGCGAGATGGGGCTGCGGGCGCTGGGCCTGACCGAGGCCGATCTGCGCCGTGACGTGACGCTGGCGCCGGGCGGGCTGGTCACCTTCCTGGCCGAAACCGAAGGCGGCGCGCTGCTGCTGGTGTGAGGTGGGCTCCCGCCCACACCTGGCCGGGGCGATGCCCCGGACCCCCTTTGTTTTCATTGATAAAAAGGGAGGGGTTCGGGGAGCCTGGCTCCCCGAGCAGGGTGCGGGGCGGCAGCCCCGCTTATGCCGCCGCGTGCCGGAACCCGCCGAGGCCGGCGGCGAGGTCGAGGTGGGCGAACCAGTCGAGGAAACGTTTGACGTCGTCGCCCCGGAACACCAGTCCGTGCTGCGGCGCGAGGATGTCGATTTCGAGCCGCGACACCTGCTCGATCCAGGCGTCGCGGGCGGCGGGGGAAGGCATCCAGCGGCGGTGGAACGGCTCCATCGCCGGGACGTGGCGGGCGAAGTCGGTGACATAGATGCCGTTGGGGCGCTGGCCGTCGGGGAACAGCGCGGTGCCGACGTCGCCCGAGAACAGGATCCGCGCCGCCGGGTCGTAGACGTGGAAATTGCCCGAGGAATGCAGGTAATGCGCCGGCAGCAGCCGCAGCTTCAGCGCCGGCGACAGGGCGATCTCCATCCCCTCGTCGGGGATGCGGGTGAAGGTCGCCTCGCGGTCGAAATGCGAGACGAAGCCCTCCCACAGCCAGGGCAGATAGACGGTCAGGCCGGGCGGGCACACCCGCCGCCACAACGGCAGCGATGAGCCGATGTCGGGGTCCTGGTGCGACAGGAACAGCGCCTTGATCTCCTCGACCGCGATTTCGCGGGTCAGCGCCGCCAGCATCGAGGGGAACACCTCGATCCCGCCCGGGTCGAGCAGGATCGCCGCGTCGCCGGAGCGGACCAGATACTGGTTGGTGTCGATGACGCGGTCGGGCTTGTCGGCGTCCTGGCCGAACGCCTGCCAGCTGTGATCGTCGCGGCGGAACAGGGGGAAGCACTTCATTCGGGGGGAACCCTTTCCTGGGCGGCGGGGATCAGCCGACGCCCTTCAGTTCGTCCAGGGTGTTGAGGCTGAGGCGGCGCAGCGCCTCGCCGCGATCGCCGGCCCGGCGCACCGCGTCGGCCGCCTCGTCGATCATCTGGCGCAATTCCTCGACGTAACGCCGCATGGTCTCGGCGACGGTGCGGAATTCCTTTTCGTGGCTGCCGGCGGCGGCGGCCTCGATCGCGATGTTGGTGGCGATCGAATCCGACTGGCTGACCACCTCCTCGATCGCATGGGCGCGGCGGGCGAGGTCGCGCACGGTCAGCGCCATCCCGTCGAGGGTGTCGACCATGGTGGCGCTGGCGTCGAGGAAGGCACGGCCGGCGACGCCGTCGCCGCCGTCGTCGCGCAGCGACAGGGCGCAGGATTGCTCGAACAGCCCCATCTGTTGCAGGCCGCGCAGCACGGTCGCGGACAAGGCGAAGGTGCGGCCGCGCAGCGCCTCCATCTCCTCCTGGAGCTGGGCCAGGCGGTTGACCAGTTCGCGGGTGTACTGGGTCAGGGCGCGGACGGCGCGGCCCTTGTCGCCGGCGCGGCCGGCGGCCAGTTCGGCGTTGAGCGACAGGACCCGCAGATTTTCCGCCAGTTCGTTGAGGGCGGCGAAGGCGTGGAAGGCGCGGCGGCAATCGCCGAGCAGACCGCTGGCCCGCGCCTCGATCCGATCGGTGCGGGGGGTCAGGCTGCGGGCCGCAGCCGGGTCGTCGAACATCGCCTGCCGTCTCCTCGTCAGGTCAGGGTCGGGGTGGGGGGATCATAGCGGCTTCGCCGCGTCGCGACAGGGGGAATCTGGCCGTCGTCGCCGGATATTATCGGGTAACCACCCCAGGCCCCGCCGCCGAAGCGGGGCGGGGACCGGAGCGTGCCGGGTCAGGCCGAGGTGTCGAGATTGCCGCCGCCGGCCTTGGGGCCACCCTTGGCGACGCCGACCAGGGCCGGGCGCAGCAGGCGGTCGTGCAGGGTGTAGCCGGTTTGCAGCTCGGTCACCACCGTGCCCTCGATCTGGCCGGGCGCCTCGACCTCCATCATCGCCTGATGCAGGTTGGGATCGAAGCGGGCGCCCTGGGCCACCACCTTGCGGATGCCGTGGCGTTCGAAGGTGGCGAGCAGGTCGCGCTCGGTCATCTCGACCCCGACCACCAGCGAGGCGACCGCCGCGTCGCCCTCGCGCGCCTCGGCCGGCACCGCGTCGAGCGCCCGGCGCAGATTGTCGGCCACCGACAGCACGTCCTTGGCGATGTTGGCGACGGCGAACTTGCCGCGGTCCTCGGCCTGCTGGGTCAGGCGGCGGCGGACGTTTTCGGTGTCGGCATGGGCATAGAGCAGGTCGTTCTTGAGCTTGGCCAACTCGGCTTCCAGCGCGGCGATCCGTTCGGCGGCGGGGTCGGAAGCCGCGGCGGGGGCTTCGGCGGCGGGAGCCGCCGGCTCGTTCCCGGCGGTCGGGCTGGCCTCGGCCGGCTGTTCGCTGGTCTGGTCCTCGGTCATGCGCTGTCCTCGATTGTCAGGATTGTCCGATGATGCGGCCGACCACCTTGGCGGTGTAATCGACCATGGGAATGATGCGGGCGTAATTGCTCCGCTGCGGTCCGATCACCCCGATCGCGCCGACGATCCGTTCGCGCGAATCCCGGTAGGGGGCGACGATCATCGCGCAGCCGGTGACGCCGAACAGCTCGTTCTCGGCGCCGATGAAGATCTGCACCCCGTCGGCGTCGCGGGCCAGCTCGACCAGCCGCAGAAACTGCTCCGAGGTTTCGAGCGCGGTGAACAACGCGCGGATCCGTTCGAGATCCTCGACCGCGGTGACGTCGTCGAGCAGGTGGGACTGGCCGCGCACGATCAGCGCCTTGTCGCTGTCGCCGCCGGTCCAGGTGGCCAGCCCGGCCTCGACCACCCGCCGGGTCAGGGCGTTGAGGGTACTGCGCTGCTGGTCGAGGTCGGCGATGATCTCGTCGCGCACGCCGTCGAGCGAGCGGCCGGCGAGGCGGGCGCTGAGGTAATTGCCGGCCTCGGTCAGGGTCGAGCGGTCGACCCCGTCGGGCAGGTCGAGAATCCGGTTCTCGACCATGCCGTCCTCGGTCACCAGCACCACCAGGGCGCGGCGCGGCCCCAGCCAGACGAATTCGACATGCTTGAGCGAGCGCTGGATCCGGGGCGCCACCACCAGCCCGGCGCAACGCGACAGCCCGGACAGGGTGGACAGCGCCTCCGACAGCGCCTGCTCGACGCTGCGCCCCGAGGCGCGGCATTGCAGGTCGATGTGGGTGCGCTCTTCCTCGCTGATCCGCCCGACCTCGAGCAGGCCGTTGACGAACATCCGCATCCCGGCCTGGGTCGGCAGCCGGCCGGCCGAGGTGTGCGGGGCATAGAGCAGGCCGCATTCCTCGAGGTCGGCCATCACGTTGCGGATCGTCGCCGCCGACAGCGGCAGGTCGGGCAGGCGCGACAGCGTGCGCGACCCGACCGGCTCGCCGGTCTCGACATAGGACTCGACGATCCGGCGGAAGATCTCCCGCGAGCGCTCGTTCAACTCGGTGACGACTGGCGCCTTGCCGCGTACCATCCGTTCTGGCGACCCCTGGTTGGATGCGGCAAAAATCTAGTGTCGGCCGGCCGCTCCGTCAATCATCCGCCCGGGTCGGACGGCGGATTCGCCGCCCCGCCGCCGTCGCCGGATCAATTGGCGGTGGCCGGGCCGTAGCGGCGCAGATAATGGGGCAGGATCGTCTCGGCCGGGGTCGGGACGATTCCCAGCGCGTTGAGACCGGGGGCCTCGCCGCGCAGGATGTTGTCGGCCTGCATCATCCGCACCTGATCGCGGGTCAAGGGCGGGGTCGGCAGCTTTTCGAACAGCCGGGCCTGGGTCATCGCCAGCCCCATCGGCAGCGGCAGCAGCGGGCGGTGCAGCCCGGTGCCGTCCAGCACCAGTTCCATGATCTGCTTCATCGAATAGACCGTCGGCCCGCCCAGTTCATAGGTGCCGCCGGCCAGGGCCGGGTCGTCGAGCACCGCCAGCGCGGCGGCGGCGACGTCGCCGACATAGACCGGCTGGAAGCGCGGCCCGCCGCCGCCGAACAGGTCGAGTTCGGGCCGGGCGCCGTGCCATTTCACCTGGAAGCCGTCGGCGGTGAACACCGGCAGCACCGGCGAAAGCTGGGCCATGCGGGCGAAGCGGTTGAAGAAATCGTCGTCGGGGCCGAACACCACCGAGGGGCGCAGGATGGTGGCGCCGGGGATCGCCGCCCGCACCGCCGCCTCGCCGGCGGCCTTGGAGCGGGCATAGGCGGCGGGCGAATCGGCGCTGACGCCGAGCGCCGACATCTGCACCATCGCCGTGATTCCGGCGTCGCGGGTGGCGGCGGCGACGGTGGCGGCGCCGTCGGCATGGACCGCCTGGAAACTCTGGCGGCGGGTTTCGACCAGGATGCCGACCAGATTGATCACCGCGTCGGCCCCGGCCACCGCCGCGGCGACGCTGGCCGGATTGGCGATGTCGGCCTGGACCAGCGCGATCTGCTCGACCTCGCCCAGCGGCCGCAGGAACTCGGCGGCGGCGGGATGGCGCACCGCCACCCGCACCCGCCAGCCGTCCTGGGCGAACCGGCGGACCAGGGCGCGGCCGAGGAAACCCGAACCGCCGAAAATCGTCACCAGCCGAGTCATTTTCCCCTCCTCCATGGGTGTGGTGCCCCCCATCAGGTGGGCGCGTTTGCCGGAAAATCAACCGCCGCCCCCCCGCGCTCCGCCCTCCGTCGTCGCGCCGGCGTTACCGACCGTTACCTTTTGTTGCCGCCCCCGACATCGTCGGGTTACCCCCGGGGGGTATCACCATCCCCATCAGGCAGTTTCCGGTCGAAGGTGAGCCGCGATGAAATCGTACCCCCACATCATTCCTGCCGCCGTGCTGGCGGTCACCCTGGCCGCCGCGATCGGCGCCGCCCACGCCGATTCGGTGCCGCGTCCCGGCCCGGCGGCATTCTGCGCCGACCAGGATGCCCGCCTGGCCGCCCACCTGGCCTATGCCGAGAGCAAGCTGGCGCTGAGCCCGGCGCAGACCGAGGAATTCCGCCGCCTGTCCGACACGCTGAAGGCGGCCCAGGCGCCGCTCAAGGCGTTGTGCCCGACCGAGGGCCAGCCCCCGGCCGCCGCCCTGCCGGCCCGGCTCGACCGTCAGCAGAAGATGATCGAGGCCGAAGGCGAGGTGGTCCGGCGTTCGGCCCCGGCGCTGGTGAAATTCTACCAGACCCTGACTCCGGCCCAGCAGGCGCTGGCCGATGATCTGCTGGTGGTCCCGGGCGGCCATCCCGGCCCGCATTTCGGCGGCCACCGCTTCGGCCCCGACGGCCAGCCCGGCCCCGGCCCCGACCGGAGAGGAGAGGCCCCGCAGTCACCCAACTGCGCCGGCCGCTAAGCTCCTTCCGGGAACGCCGCCCCTCCGGCCCGATCCTCCCAATCCCAGGAGGGCGGCGTTCTTCCTCCCTCTCCGCCGGTTCGGCCCTGCCCGACCGTTCCGGCGGAGAGGGTTTTCTTTTGTCCGCGCTCCCCGAACCCCTCCCTTTTTTTCGATGAAAATAAAGGGGGTCCGGGGCATCGCCCCGGCGGGTCGCGGGCGGAGCCCGCGCGACTCACGCCAAAAGGCTGGAAATCAAGGCGTTACCGGTTTCCCGGGCCGATGGCTCTTCCCCCCCCGCGCGGTCATGCTATAGTTCGCCGCCGCCTTTTCCCCACCGCCGCCGAGTGTCCATGCGCCCTGTATCCGCCTCCGCTCCGCCCGCGCGCTTCATCGGCCGGCCGCTTTGCGCCGCGATCGGGCTCGGCCTGCTGTTCGCCGTCGCCGCCTGCGCCGAAAAAAAGGAGGAGTACGTCGAGAAGCCGGTCGAGGAGTTGTACAACGACGCCATGGACCTGATGGACAAGGACGAGTACCAGCGGGCGGCGAAGCAGTTCGACGAGGTCGATCGCCAGCACCCCTACTCGGCCTGGGCGACCAAGGCGCAGTTGATGGCGGCCTATGCGCTTTATGCCCGCAACAAGTACGACGACGCCCTGCCCGCGCTCGACCGTTTCATCCAGCTTCACCCCGGCAACAAGGATGCGGGCTACGCCTATTATCTGAAGGCGTTGTGCTATTACGAGCAGATCACCGACGTCGGCCGCGACCAGAAGATGACCGAGCAGGCGCTGAAATCGTTGCAGGAGGTGGTCGACCGCTTCCCCAGCAGCGTCTATGCCCGCGATTCCCGCCTCAAGATCGACCTAGCCCGCGACCACATGGGCGGCAAGGAAATGGCGATCGGCCGCTATTACCTCGAAACCAAGCAATATCTCGCCGCGCTCAACCGCTTCAAGCTGGTGACCGAGCAGTACCAGACCACCAGCCACGTCCCCGAGGCGCTGCACCGGATGGTCGAGATCTATACCATCCTCGGCCTCGATGCCGAGGCGCAGCGCACCGCCGCGGTGCTGGGCCACAATTTCCCCGGCTCCGACTGGTACCAGGACAGCTACGCCATCGCCGCCCATGGCGATTTCGATCCGTCGAAGCGGCGGCAGGATCTGTCGTGGTACAATTTCTGGTCGGACCGCCCCCCGGCCAAGGCGCCGCCGCCGCCCACCGCCACCGACGATCCGGTCAAGACCAGCGGCGGCTGGTTCAACTGGGCCAAGTTCTGGTAAAGCGATGCTGGCGTCACTCGCCATTCGCGACATCGTGCTGATCGAGCGCCTCGATCTGACCCTGGCGCCCGGTCTGGCGGTGTTCACCGGCGAAACCGGCGCCGGCAAGTCGATCCTGCTCGATTCGCTCGGCCTCGCGCTGGGGGCGCGGGCGGAAGCCGGGCTGGTGCGCCATGGCGCCGCCCAGGGCTCGGTGATCGCCGCCTTCGACCTGCCGCCCGACCATCCCGCCCGCGCCGCGCTGACCGAAGCCGGCCTCGGCGGCGATGACGGCCTGCTGCTGCGTCGGGTGGTGACCGCCGATGGCCGCTCGCGCGCCTTCCTCAACGACCAGCCGGTCAGCCTCGCTTTGCTGCGGCGGATCGCCGGGCAGTTGGTCGAGATCCATGGCCAGTTCGAAAGCCACGGCCTGCTCGATCCCGCCACCCATCTCGGCGTGCTCGACAGCTTCGCCGGGCTGGCCACCAGCCGCGCCGGCGTCACCGCCGCCTGGGAGACGTGGCGCGCCGCCGTCGCCGCCCGCGCCGAGGCCGAGGCCAGCCAGGCCCAGGCCCGCGCCGAGGAGGAGACGCTGCGGGCGGTGGTCGAGGACCTCGCCACGCTCGATCCCCGTCCGGGCGAGGAGGCCGACCTGGCCCGCGACCGCACCCTGCTGATGCAGGGCGAAAAGCTGGTCGAGGCGATGAACGCCGCCCAGGCCGCCCTGGTGCGCAACGGCGATGTCGAGGCCAGCCTGCGCGCCGCCCGCCGCGCCCTGGAACGGGTGGCGGAACGGGCCGAGGGACGACTCGACGCGGTGATCGCGGCACTCGACCGCGCCGAGATCGAGGCGGCCGAGGCGGTCACCGCGCTGGAACGGGCCTCGACCGGGCTCGACCTCGATCCGCGCCGGCTGGAAACGGTCGAGGAACGCCTGTTCGCCCTGCGCGGCGCCGCCCGCCGCCACGGCGTCGCGGTCGACGACCTGCCCGAACTGCGCCAGCGCTTCGCCGCCCGGCTCGACCAGTTGGAGGATGGCGGCAGCACCCTAGCCCGCCTCGCCGCCGCCGAGGAACAGGCCCGCGCCGCCTATCTGACCGTTGCCCGCGCTCTGTCCAAGGCCCGCGCCAAGGCCGCGCGCGGCCTCGACAAGGCGGTGGCGGCCGAACTGCCGCCGCTCAAGCTCGAAAAGGCCAGCTTCCGCACCCAGGTGGTGGCCGAGGAGGAACGCGGCTGGGGCCCCGACGGGCTCGACGCGGTGACCTTCGCGGTGGCAACCAATCCCGGCAGCCCGCCCGGACCGCTGGCCCGCATCGCCTCCGGCGGCGAACTGGCGCGGTTCATGCTGGCGTTGAAGGTGGTGCTGGCGCGTGGCGCGCCAACCGCCACCATCGTGTTCGACGAGGTCGATGCCGGCATCGGCGGCGCGGTGGCGGCGGCGGTGGGCGAACGCCTCGCCCGGCTGGCGACCGATCTTCAGGTGCTGGTGGTGACCCATTCGCCCCAGGTCGCGGCCCGTGGCCAGCACCATTTCCGCGTCGCCAAGCACAGCCGGAACGGCGCCACCGTTACCGGGGTCGAACCGCTGGACCCCGAGGCTCGACGTGAGGAAATCGCTCGCATGCTCGCCGGCGAGACCGTCACCGATCCGGCCCGCGCCGCCGCCGAAGCCCTGCTGACGGCGAAGTAGCGCCGCGCGGGCGCTGCCCGCGACCCGCCGGGGCGATGCCCCGG
>JBDLVO010000447.1:0-5004 GCA_039804805.1 Pseudomonadota bacterium | reverse complement strand
GGGGCCGTGGGGGGGGGCGAGGTGGCGCCGGGCTGAGAGCCCGGCCCGCCGGCCCGGAAGGCTGCCCCCGGCGCGAAAGGGGGCGGCCGGATCAGTCTTCGCGGTGGGTGCGTTCCAGCCGTTCGTGGCGCTCCTGCGCCTCGATCGACAGGGTGGCGATCGGCCGGGCCTCGAGCCGGCGGATGCCGATCGGCTCGCCGGTTTCCTCGCACAGGCCGTAGCTGCCGTCCTCGACCCGCTGCAAGGCGGCGTCGATCTTGGCGATCAGCTTGCGTTCGCGGTCGCGGGTGCGAAGCTCCAAGGCGCGGTCGGCCTCGGCGGAAGCGCGGTCGGCGATGTCCGGCTCCTGCAGGCCACCTTCCTGGAGGTGTTGCAGGGTTTCGTCGGAGTCGCGCAACAGCTCTGCCCGCCACCGCAAAAGTTTGAGTCGGAAATACTCCTTCATGGTCTCGTTCATGAAGGGCTCGTCCTCGGTCGGACGATAATCCGGCGGCAGCGTGACGGTCATGCGAACCCTCGAAGTCGCGGTCGGTCCCAAATCGTTGCGGAATATATGGACCGAACTCCCCTGTCGCAAGCACGCTCTTCACATCGGGGTCGGGGAATTTGTCGGGGCAAACCGTCGAGGGGCAAGGATTCGGCCGTCCGACTCAGGATCGGGGCGACAGTTTGGCCAGCTCCACCGCCACTCTCAGCTCGATTTCGTCAAGGATCGTGCCGAGGCGCGGATCGTCGCAAGACTCGCGCCGGGTGCGCAGGGTCTGGGCCAGGGCGGCGACGCGGGCGGCGGGGATTTCGCCCAGCAACAGGCCGTGGCGCAGATCCTCCAGCCCCTCGATCAGGTCCTCGCCACGGCGGACCAGCCGGCGGCGGGCCTCGCGGCGGGCGGAGCCGCCGTCCTGCTGGACCAGCAGCAGGGCGTCGACCGGGGCAAGCCCGACCGATGCCTCCACCGCCGCCGGCTCCTCGCCGGATTCGAGCGATTCGGCCAGGGTACGGCGGAAGCCGTCGCCCTGGGCGCTCCTGTCGGTGCGGCGGGGGGCGCCGGCCGCGGCGCTGCCCGCGCCAATTCCGGAGATCTTCACAGGTCCCTCGCGAGGTTCGGGTCATCCAGCGCGGCCCCGGTCCGGGCCGCCATCGGTTACCCTATCACAATTGGGGTTGGGAGGCGAAATCGGCGCGTGGGGGGCGAGCATGGCGGGGGCGGCGCCGATGGCGGCAGGCGGCAGGATTTGCCGGGTGGGCGGGGCGAACTTGCCCGGTCGCCGGCCCCGCCGCCGCCTGGGGGCGGCCATTCCCGCCGGCCCGGGTTGGCACGATATTCGCATCGGTCCCGCCGCAGACTTTAAGCCCGCTCATCCGAGGGATGATCCGCCATGCCGCCTGTCCCCGTTGCCTCCGCCGCCCCGTCGCCCGTCCTGCCGCTGGTCGCCCTGCTGATCGGATTGCTGGCCGCCGTCTGGGCCGCGCCCGCCGCGGCCGGCTCGTCGCGCATCAAGGACATCGCCGATTTCGAGGGCGTGCGCGAGAACATGCTGATCGGCTACGGGCTGGTGGTCGGGCTCAACAACACCGGCGACAAGCTGACCAACATCCCCTACACCAAGGAAAGCCTCGCCGGCATGCTGGAGCGGCTCGGGGTCAACATCCGCGACAAGACCGGCTCGATGGGCAACATCGATCCCAAGGACGTCGCCGCGGTGATGGTGACCGCCACCCTGCCGCCGTTCGCCCGCCAGGGCAGCCGGATCGACGTCAGCGTCTCGGCGATGGGCGACGCCAAGGATCTGCGCGGCGGCACCCTGCTGGTCACCCCGCTGATCGGCGCCGACGGCGAGGTCTATGCCGTCGGCCAGGGCCAGGTCGCCACCGGCGGCTTCACCGCCTCGGGCGCCTCGGGCAGCTCGGTCACCAAGGGCGTCCCCACCGCCGGCCGCGTCGCCAGCGGGGCGATCGTCGAGCGCGAGCTGCCGTTCGAGATGAACCACCTCGATTCGGTCAAGATCAGCCTGCGCAACCCCGATTTCACCACCGCGCGGCGGGTCGCCCAGGCGATCAATTCCTATCTCGGCAACGAACTGGCCCGCCCGGTCGACCCCGGCACGGTGCAGATGATGGTGCCGCCCAATGCGCGCCAGAGCGTGGTCGATCTGCTGACCGACGTCGAGCAGCTCCGGGTCGAGCCCGATCAGATCGCCCGGGTGGTGATCGACGAGAATTCCGGCACCATCGTGATGGGCGAGAATGTTCGCATCAGCACGGTGGCGATCGCCCAGGGCCAGCTGACCATCCGCATCAGCGAGACGCCGCAGGTGTCGCAGCCCTCGCCCTTCTCGGAGGGCGGCACCACTACGGTGGTGCCCCGCTCCGATATCGAGGTCGATGACGGCGGCGGCAAGAAGCTGGCGGTGGTGCCCAACCGGGTTACCCTGCAGGAGCTGGTCGAGGGTCTCAACAGTCTCGGCATCGGCCCGCGCGACCTGATCAGCATCCTGCAGGCGGTCAAGGCGGCGGGCGCGTTGCAGGCCACCCTGGAGACGATGTGATGAGCGCGACGATCGGTCAGACCACCGCGGCCTACAACAGCCCGAGCCACGCCGCCAACGCGGTCGGCGGCGACGGCGACGATAAGCTGACCCGTACCGCCAAGGCGTTCGAGGCCCAGTTCCTGTCGCAGCTCTATCAGTTCATGTACGAGGGGGTGCAGACCGACGGGATGTTCGGCGGCGGCGAGGGGGAGAAGATGTTCCGCTCCATGCTGTTCGACGAATATGCCAAGATGACCGTCGAGCGGCCCGGCGGCAGCGGGCTCGGCATAGCGGAGGCGGTGCGGTCGATGTTGTTGAAGCAGCAGGAGGCCGGCTGACATGGTGCCCCCCCAGCCCCAGGGGGAAGTGGCCGCCGGCGGAATCGATCCCGCCGGGTTGATGACGGCCTGCTGCGATCTGTGCGAATTGCTCGACATCGAGAACGACGCCCTGGTCCATCACGACCCCGAGACGGTGGCGATGCTGATCGACCGCAAGGAGGCGCTGACCGGGGCCTATGCCGACGCGGTGCGGCGGATCGCCGCCGGCGCGCCGCGCAGCACCGAGGTCTTCACTCCCGAGCAGCGCAGGGCCCTGCTGGCCACCGCCCGCGAACTCGACACGCTGATCGCCCGCAACGCCGCCCTGCTCGAGGCGGCGATCGAGGCCTCGCACCGGGCGATCGAGGTGATCGCCCTGACCGTGCGCGAGGCCCAGGCCGCCGATTCGGCGGTGGTCTACAACCGGGGCGGCACCCTGTCCGGCTCCGAGGAGCAGATCGGCGGGCACAGCTTCAACAATCTGACCTGAGCCCGCCGCGCCCGCTTCAGCGGGCGGCGTTCTCCCCGGCCTGGTTGGCGGCGTCGTTGGCGGCGATCTTGCGGGCCAGCGCCTCCATCAGTGGCTCGATCCGCCCGCCCGAATTGCGCATCACCGAGGTGAAATCCTCGTGCATCGCCCGGATCAGGCTGATGCCGTCGACGGTGAGATCGACGATGCCGGGCTGGCCCTCGGGGGTGAAGGCCACCACCCAATCGACCTGCGAGCGCGGCACGCCGGGCACGGTCCGTCCCACCTCGGACGGGATCCGCACCTTGGCGCCGAGATCCTGCCCCTCGCCCAGGGTGAAGGTGACGCCCTCGGTCGGTTCGTTCAGCAGGCCGACATAGCTCGACACCACGAAGGCGATCAGCCGCTCGGAAAAGGCCGCCTGCTGATCGGGCGGCAGCTTGGCCCAGCTTCGCCCCAGCACCGCCGCCGACAGCAGGCCCGGGTCGGTGTGGTGGCGCACGATGGCGTCGAGCAGGCGGGTGCGCTCCTCGAGCGGATAGGTCTTGCCCGAGGCGAAGGCGGCGATCCCTTCGTCCATCGCCGACTGCACCGTTGCCCGCGCCACGGCGACGTCGGCCGCCACCGCCGGCACCGCCGGCGCCACGATCGCCATCATCAGGCCCGCCGCCGCCAAATACCGCCATCTCGTCATGCTGTTCCCTCGTCAGGCTGTGGTCCCGCTGTGGACCTGACCAAGGGTCATACTCCCGGCGCAGGGGGAGGGCAAGGCAGGCGGGAGGTTTATGCCCAAAGCGCATCGGCCGGCGCGAGGGTGGACCGCGCTTACCCTTTTGCTCCCCTTGCGGGCGGCCGGTCCCGGCTCATAAAATGAGCGATCAATAAAATTGGCGTAAATTTAAGCAAAAAGCGCCGAATTCTGGGCGGGGAGGTGTCCGTGGCGGATCGGGAGTGGTACCCCGGACCCGAAGGGGGCGGGGAGGAAAGCGCAGGGGTCGGGGTCGGCCGCGACCGGGCCGCCCTCTCGTTCGAGGCGGCGCTGGAGGACGGACTCGGCCGGGCGGTGGCGCTCGGTCAGGCGATGTTGCGCCGGGCCCAGGGGGCGCGGCTGAGCGATCTGGCCGCTGGAATGGTCGATCTGGTCGAACGCGGTCTCGACCAGCGCGAAGCGGCGTTGCGGCAATGGGCGGCCGAGGCGGCGCTGTGCTCCGGCTTCGAGGGCGCCGCCGCCGCCGCGCGGGCGGCCCGGCGGCTGGCGGCGATTCTGTCCTGTTATGGCGGCCTGCGCGATCTGTGGCTGCTCGACCCGGCCGGCCGGGTCATCGCCCGTGGTGCCGGTGCCTCTGCCTTTGCCGGTGATGGTGCGGTTGCGGTGCTCGCCGCCCAGCCCTGGTTCGGCGCGGCGCTGGCCGGACGGGTCGCGTCGGCGCTGATGCCGGTGGCGGGGGAGGATGGCGTCCGGACGCTGCCGCTCGCCGCGCCGGTGTGGGGCGGGGACGGGAGCGTGCGCGGGGTGCTGGCGGCCCGGCTCGACTGGCGGGGGTTGGCCGGGACGGTGGTGCAGCGGGCGCGCCAGCGGCGCGAATCGGGGGCCTCGGCCCGATGTCTGCTGCTCGCCCCGGACCGGCGGGTGATCGCGGCCTCGGACGGGTCGGCGGCGGACGAGGTCTTCCCCCTGGCCGGGGCT
>JBDLVO010000446.1:0-6512 GCA_039804805.1 Pseudomonadota bacterium | reverse complement strand
TGGATCGCCGGGTTCTCCGCCCCCCACAGGGTGCGGATGCGCTCGCCGTAATGGGTGGCGACCCAGTCGCGCAGGAACCGCGTCGGCAGCGCGAGGCGGACCGCTCCGTCGCTGATGCCATGCACGGTGATCGGCCGCAGCCACGAGCGGTAGGCGGAATCGCCCACCTCGTCGCGCAGCCTGGTTTTGACCCGATCCCACTCAGATTGTGCCATTGCTGATCCCCGATCCCCCGTCGTAATCCCGACGGACGCGGCGCCCGCGGCACCCGTGCCATCTTCCCGGAAATCCGGACCCATGCTGCGGACCATCCTTGTCGCCTTCGCGGGTCATGCGCCCCGCACCACGTTCGGCTGTCGTCGCCCGATGGCGTTGCCCGCGACAGCCCAGAACAGGTTGTGGGTGTTACTGCCTACCAACCAAGTCAGCAAACTACATGCTCACGCGATTACCATACCCGGCGAAATGCACTCTGTGTCCCGCATCACATAGAAGCGATACTCGCGGCGTTCCCGGTGTCTTGAATTTTTTGAGAGCCCGAAGGAACACTTTAGTATGCCCGACGAGCGCTGCAAGACTAGCCATCGAGCTGTCTCCAGGCAACAAGATCGGTGTCCGAATGGTGAAATTTTTCGCTTGCATTCCCTGACTCCCTGGGGGGACAAGGGTTTGGGATTTGCTACTCGCGAAAAGTGTAAAATCCGTCAAAAAGCTGACGGATGCAGGCAATAGGAAGGGCCGCGCCCGGGCGGACGCGGCCCCTCCAAAACGTCGTGCGGTGATGGTGCGCCCGCGGCCCTTAGGCCAGCGGCTTCATGTCGCGCACACGGGCGGCGAGACGGGCCACCTTGCGCGAAGCGGTGTTCTTGTGCAGCACGCCGGCCTGAACGCCCTTCATCAGCTGCGGTTCGGCGTCGCCCAGGGCGACCTTGGCAGCGTCGGCGTTGCCGGAGGAAATCGCCAGCTCGACCTTTTTGACGAAGCTGCGGATACGGCTGACGCGGGCGCGGTTGACCTCGGTGCGAGCCTCGGTCTGACGGATGCGCTTCTTAGCCGAAGAATGATGGGCCATGGATCAAAACCTTGCAGCTCGGTTGGCAAATTCGAAGGCGCGTTTATAAGGGCAGGCCGCCGCCGCCGTCAACAGGGAAATCAGGCGGCGGCCGGGGGGACGCGGGCGGCGGCGATGAAGGCGCGGATCAGCGCCGGGTCCTTGCGGCCGGGGGCGGTCTCGACCCCGGAGGAGACATCGACCGCCGGGGCGCCGGTGACGCGGATCGCCTCGGCGACGTTGGCCGGGGTCAGCCCGCCGGCCAGCATCCAGCGCAGCGGCCAGCGCTTGCCGGCCAGCAGGGTCCAGTCGAAGCTGGCGGCGTTGCCGCCGGGCAGGGCGGCGCCCAGGGGCGGGCGGGCATCGAACAGCAGGCGGTCGGCAATGCCGAGATAGGCCTCGGCGGCGGCGAGATCGGCGGCCGCGGCCACCGGGATCGCCTTCATCACCGGCAGGCCGTATTCCTGGCGGATCGCCTCGACCCGTTCCGGGCTCTCGTTGCCATGAAGCTGGAGCAGATCGAGCCGGACCGCGCCCAGCACCGCGTCGAGCAGGGCATCGTCGGGATCGACGAACAGCCCGACCCGGCCGACCGGCTGCGGCAGCCACGACACCAGTTCGGCGGCGCGCTCGGGCGTCACCGCGCGCGGGCTCCTGGCGAAGAACACCAGCCCGAGGTGATCGGCCCCGGCCTCGAGCGCCGCCTCGACCGCTTCCTCTTCGGTGATGCCACAGATCTTGATCTCGACCGGCACAGCAGGGCTCCTTCCCGTCGCCGCCCGCCGGGCGCCTTGTCCAAGCCGGGCGAAATGTGCATTCTGGCGCGCAAAATCGCCCGCCGATCCAACGGGATGGCGGGTCCCCTGTCAACCCCTTGCGATCGAGAGCACGTCATGGCGGAAGCCGATATCGAAGGCACCAGATTCCAGGCCGACCAACCCCAGGTGGCCCCCTCCTATCCCGTCAAGGGCGCCAGTCAGTACGATTGGGGCATGAAGAACCGCCTCGCCCGCGTGTTCCGGCCGGATTCGGGCCGTACCGTGATGCTGGCGATCGATCATGGCTATTTCCAGGGGCCGACCACCGGGCTGGAGCGGATCGACCTCAACATCCTGCCGCTGCTGCCGGACTGTGACGCGCTGTTCTGCACCCGCGGCGTGCTGCGCACCATGGTGCCGGCCGCCTCGCACAAGCCGATGGTGCTGCGCGCCAGCGGCGGCCCGTCGATCCTCAAGGAACTGTCCGACGAGCAGATCGCGATGGACATGGAAGACGCGGTGCGGCTCAACGCCTCCGGCGTCGGCATCCAGGTGTTCATCGGCGGCGAGTTCGAGAGCCGCTCGATTCATAACATGACCCGGCTGGTCGATGCCGGCCTGCGCGTCGGCATGCCGGTGATGGGCGTCACCGCCGTCGGCAAGAACATGGTGCGCGACGCCAAGTACTTCCGTCTCGCCTGCCGCATGATCGCCGAACTGGGCGCCCAATACGTCAAGACCTATTACGTCGCCGAGGGCTTCGAGACCATCACCGCCTCCTGCCCGGTGCCGATCGTGATGGCCGGCGGCAAGAAGCTGCCCGAGCTTGAGGCGCTGACCATGGCCTACAACGCCGTCCAGCAGGGCGCCGCCGGCGTCGACATGGGCCGCAATATCTTCCAGTCCGATTGCCCGCACGGGATGATGGCGGCGATCAACGCCGTGATTCATCAGAACCTGCCGCCGGCCCAGGCGCTGGAACTGTACCAGACCATCAAGGCCAAGGGCTGAGGTCAGAGGCGGGCTGCCGCCCGCACCCGCCCGGGGCGAGGCCCCGGACCCCCTTTATTTTTGAAAAAGAAGGGGGTTTGGGGCATCGCCCCAAGCAGGGTGCGGGGCGGCAGCCCCGCCGTCAGCCTTCGAGCAGATCGAGAATGTCGGCGAGAATCCGCCCGATCTCGTAATCCTTGGGGGTGTAGATCCGGGCGCAGCCGGCCCGGCGCAGCGCCTCGGCATCCTCGGGCGGAATGATCCCGCCGACCACCAGCGGCACATCGTCGAGCCCGGCGGCGCGCATCCGTTCCAGCACCTCGGTTACCAGCGGCAGATGGCTGCCGGACAGGATCGACAGCCCGACGAGGTGGACGCTCTCCTCCAGCGCGGCGTTGACGATCTGGGCCGGGGTCAGCCGGATGCCCTCATAGACCACCTCGAACCCGGCGTCGCGGGCGCGCACCGCGATCTGCTCGGCGCCGTTGGAATGGCCGTCGAGGCCGGGCTTGCCGACCAGCAGCTTGATCCGCCGGCCGAGTTTGGCCGACACCGCCTCGACCCGTGCCCGCAGCTCGGCTAGCGGAATGGTCTCGCCCGCCGCCGCCGCGCCGCCGACTCCGGTGGGGGCGCGGTATTCGCCCCACACCTGCCGCAGGGTGTCGGTCCATTCGCCGGTGGTGACGCCGGCATGGGCGCAGGCGATCGACGGCTCCATCACGTTGCGGTCCTCCTGGGCGGCGGCGCGCAGTCCGGCCAGGGCGCGGGCCACCGCGTCGGCGTCGCGGCCGGCGCGGAAGGCCTGCAACCGGGCGATCTGCTCGGCCTCGGCCTCGGGCGACACCGTCTGCACCGCGTCGGCCCCGGCGGTCAGCGGGCTCGGCTCGGTTTCGGTCCAGCGATTGACCCCGACCACCACCTGTTCGCCGGATTCGATCGCGGCGACCCGGCGGGCATTGGCCTCGACCAGCGCCTGCTTGAGGCTGCCGCGCTCGATCGCCGCCACCGCGCCGCCCTCGGCGTCGATCCGGGCCAGCGCGGCGCGGGCCTCGGCCGCCAGTTCCGCCACCCGGGCCTCGATCACCCGGCTGCCGGCGAAGATGTCGCCATACTCCAGCAGGTCGGTCTCGTAGGCGACGATCTGCTGGAGCCGCAGCGACCATTGCTGGTCCCACGGCCGGGGCAGGCCGAGCGCCTCGTTCCAGGCCGGCAGCTGCACCGCGCGGGCGCGGGCATCCTTCGACAGCACCACCGCCAGCATCTCCAGCAGGATGCGGTAGACGTTGTTCTCCGGCTGCGGCTCGGTCAGGCCGAGCGAATTGACCTGCACCCCGTAGCGGAAGCGGCGCAGCTTGGCATCCTCGACCCCGTAGCGCTCGCGGCAGATCTCATCCCACAATTCGGTGAAGGCCCGCATCTTGCACAGTTCGGTGACGAAGCGGATGCCGGCATTGACGAAGAAGCTGATCCGCCCGACCACCTGGGGGAAGGCCTCGGGCGCGACGCGCGGCCGCACCGTGTCGAGCACCGCGATCGCGGTGGCCAGCGCGATCGCCAGTTCCTGCTCCGGCGTCGCCCCCGCCTCCTGCAAATGGTAGGAGCAGACGTTGATCGGATTCCATTTCGGACTCTCGCGACAGGTGAAGGTGATCACGTCGGCGGTCAGCCGCAGCGACGGGCGCGGCGGGAAGATGTGGGTGCCGCGCGACAGGTATTCCTTGATCACGTCGTTCTGGGTGGTGCCCGACAATTGGTCGCGCCGCGCCCCCTGGCGCTCGGCGGTGGCGACGTACAGCGCCAGCAGCCACGCCGCCGGGGCGTTGATGGTCATCGAGGTGTTCATCTTTTCGAGCGGTATGCCCTCGAAAAGCGTGGTCATGTCGCCGATATGACAGATCGGCACCCCAACCTTGCCGACCTCGCCCCGCGCCAGCGGATGGTCGCTGTCGTAACCGGTCTGGGTCGGCAGGTCGAAGGCGATCGACAGGCCGGTCTGCCCCTTGGCGAGGTTGGTGCGGTACAGCCGGTTCGATTCGGCCGCCGAACTGTGACCGGAATAGGTCCGGAACAGCCAGGGGGCATCGCGCGGCGAGGGGACGGGGCGGGGCTCGGTCATCGGCGGCTCGGTCGGCTGGAGGGATCGATAATTGCCCAAGCACTGGCTTGGATTGAAACAAACTAACATTTTGTGCATTGCAAAAAAAGCAGTAAAACGATAAAACCGACCTCAACGCGTCGCAACAGGCGAACCGGAACCGGGCCGAGAACCCGGGGCGTTCGCCCTCGTGCAGGGAGATCGCGCATGAACGAATCCGTCAAGCCGGCCGGGTCCGCCACGGGGACGGTGGCCAAGGATCTCTACGAAATCGGGGAGATCCCGCCGCTCGGCCATGTGCCGCGGCAGATGTACGCCTGGGCGATCCGGCGCGACCGCCACGGCCCGCCCGAGACGGCGATGCAGGTCGAGGTGGTCGAGACGCCGGCGATCGATTCGCACGAAGTGCTGGTGATGGTGATGGCCGCCGGGGTCAATTACAACGGCGTGTGGGCCTGTCTCGGCAAGCCGATCTCGCCGTTCGACTACCACAAGGCGCCGTATCACATCGCCGGCTCGGACGCCTCCGGGGTGGTGTGGGCGGTCGGCTCGAAGGTCAAGCGCTGGAAGGTCGGCGACGAGGTGGTGGTTCACTGCAACCAGACCGACGGCGACGACGAGGAATGCAACGGCGGCGACCCGATGAACTCGCCCAGCCAGCGGATCTGGGGCTACGAGACCCCCGACGGCTCGTTCGCCCAGTTCGCCCGGGTTCAGGCCCAGCAATTGATGCCGCGCCCGCGCCACCTGACCTGGGAGGGCAGCGCCTGTTACACCCTGACGCTGGCCACCGCCTACCGCATGCTGTTCGGCCACCGCCCGCATGTGCTGCGGCCCGGCCATAACGTGCTGGTGTGGGGCGCCGCCGGCGGGCTGGGCTCGATGGCGATCCAGTTGATCGCGGTGTCGGGCGCCAACGCCATCGGCGTGGTGTCGGAGGAGGACAAGCGCGATTTCGTGATGAGCCTCGGCGCCAAGGGAGTGATCAACCGCAAGGATTTCGATTGCTGGGGCCAGTTGCCCGACGTCGATGGCGATCCGGCGGTCTTTGCCGAATACATGAAGAAGGTGCGCGCCTTCGGCAAGGCGATCTGGGACATTACCGGCAAGGGCAACGACGTCGATTTCGTGTTCGAACATCCCGGCGAGGCGACCTTCCCGGTCTCCTGCAACGTGGTCAAGCGCGGCGGGATGGTGGTGTTCTGCGCCGGCACCACCGGCTTCAACCTGACCTTCGACGCCCGCTTCGTCTGGATGCGGCAGAAGCGGATCCAGGGCAGCCACTTCGCCAACCTGCTCCAGGCCGCCCAGGCCAACCAGTTGGTGATCGAACGCCGGATCGACCCCTGCATGTCCGAGGTCTATGCCTGGGAGGACATTCCGCTCGCCCATATGCGGATGCTCAACAACCAGCACAAACCGGGCAACATGGCGGTGCTGGTTCAGGCGCTGAAGCCCGGTCGTCTTACCGTCGAGGATTGCATCGAAGGCTAGGGACGGCGCTCGCTTGCCCCAGGCCCGCGCGTAACGTAAAATTTTTTACGTTACGCGCAATCGGGTGACATCCATGTGGAAAAGCTGGGAATTTTATGGGCGTCGTCGCGAGATCGAAACGATC
>JBDLVO010000445.1:0-5206 GCA_039804805.1 Pseudomonadota bacterium | reverse complement strand
GTGATGCCGGAGGCGCCGCCGCCGCCGCCGCCACCCCCGCCACCGCCGCGCGATCCCGAGGCCGACCAGTTGCTGTCGCCGCCCAACGTCGATCGCGGCGCCTCGCTGCTGTCCGACCTCGCCCGCGAGATCGTCCGGCAAAAGGCGTTCGGTCTGGGCAACAGCAGCCTGACCCTGGAGGATCTGGTGCGCGAATTGCTGCGGCCGATCCTCAAGGAATGGCTCGATCAGAACCTGCCCTATATGATCGAGCGCATCGTCAAGAAAGAGATCGAGCGGATGGTCAACCGGTCGGAAGATTTCTGACCGGTCCCCCCGCCGATCCCCGCGCGGTCCGGAGCCCCGGGCCGCCGGACGTTCTCTTCGCTCCGTGGGCGGTCCGGGATGCCGGGCCGCCCGTTTTCCGTTCTATCGTCAGATCGAGTTTGCGCACCATGCTGGACAAGACCTACCGTCCCGCCGACGTCGAGCCGAAACATTACCAGCGCTGGGAGGAGGCCGGGGCGTTCGCCGCCCATGTCGAGTCCGACCGCGCTCCCTACACCATCATGATCCCGCCGCCCAACGTCACCGGCAGCCTGCACATGGGTCATGCCCTGACCTTCACCCTCCAGGACACCCTGATCCGCCATCGGCGGATGAGCGGGCGCGACGCGCTGTGGCAGCCCGGCACCGACCATGCCGGCATCGCCACCCAGATGGTGGTCGAGCGCAAGCTGGAGGCGGAAGGCATCACCCGCCACGATCTCGGCCGCGACCGCTTCATCGAGCGGGTGTGGCAGTGGAAGGGCGAATCCGGCGGCACCATCACCCGCCAGTTGCGCCGGCTCGGCGCCTCGCTCGACTGGCCGCGCGAACGCTTCACCATGGATGACGGCCTGTCCAAGGCGGTGCGCAAGGTGTTCGTCACCCTCTACCGCGAGGGGCTGATCTACCGCGCCCAGCGGCTGGTCAACTGGGATCCCAAGCTGCACACCGCGATTTCCGACCTTGAGGTCGAGCAGCGCGAGGTCAAGAGCCACATGTGGCACTTCCGCTACCCGGTCGAGGGGATGGCGGACACCTTCATCACCGTCGCCACCACCCGGCCCGAGACCATGCTGGGCGACAGCGCGGTGGCGGTCCATCCCGAGGACGAGCGCTACACCGCCCTGGTCGGCAAGTTCGTCCGCCTGCCGATCGTCGGAAGGCTGATCCCGATCGTCGCCGATTCCTATTCCGACCCGACCAAGGGCACCGGCGCGGTCAAGATCACCCCGGCCCACGATTTCAACGACTTCGCCGTCGGCCAGCGCCACGATCTGCCGCTGCACAACATCTTCGACCGCGACGCCCGCACCAATGACGACGTGCCCGAGGCCTATCGCGGCCTCGACCGCTACGACGCCCGCAAGCAGGTGGTGGCGGAGATGGAGGCGCTCGGCCTGCTCGACAAGATCGAGCCGCACACCCACATGGTGCCCTACGGCGACCGCTCCGGCGTGGTGATCGAGCCGTGGCTGACCGACCAGTGGTTCGTCGATGCCGCCACCCTGGCCAAGCCGGCGATCGAGGCGGTCGAATCCGGCCGCACCCGCTTCGTGCCCAAGCATTGGGAAAACACCTATTTCGAGTGGATGCGCAACATCCAGCCCTGGTGCATCTCGCGCCAGATCTGGTGGGGCCATCAGGTGCCGGCGTGGTACGGCCCCGACGGCACGGTGTTCGTCGCCGAGAGCGAGGCCGAGGTCCAGGCCCAGGCCGACGCCCATTACGGCGCCGCCACCCCGCTGGTGCGCGATTCGGATGTGCTCGACACCTGGTTCTCCTCGGCGCTGTGGCCGTTCTCGACGCTCGGCTGGCCCGACCAGACCCCCGAACTGGCCCGCTATTATCCCGGCGACGTGCTGGTGACCGGCTTTGACATCATCTTCTTCTGGGTCGCCCGGATGATGATGATGGGGCTGCATTTCATGGGCGAGGTGCCGTTCCGCGACGTCTACATCCATGCCCTGGTCCGCGACGAGAAGGGCCAGAAGATGAGCAAGTCGAAGGGCAACATCATCGACCCGCTCAATCTGATCGACAAATACGGTTGCGACGCGCTGCGCTTCACCCTGGCCGCGCTGGCGGCGCAGGGGCGCGACGTCAAGCTGGCCGAGAGCCGGGTCGAGGGCTATCGCAACTTCGCCACCAAGCTGTGGAACGCCGCCCGCTTCTGCCAGATGAACCAATGCGCGGTGGTGCCGGGCTTCGATCCCAAGGCGGTCCGCGAGACCGTCAACCGCTGGATCGTCGCCAAGACCGCCGAGACCGCCGCCAAGGTTGACGCCGCTTTGGCCGGCTATCGCTTCGACGCCGCCGCGCTCGGGGCCTATCACTTCGTCTGGGGCACCTTCTGCGACTGGTACCTCGAATTCGCCAAGCCGATCCTGGCCGGCGCCGACGCGGCGGCCCAGGCCGAGACCCGCGCCACCGCCGCCTGGGTGCTCGACCAGATCCTGCACATCCTCCATCCGCTGATGCCGTTCATCACCGAGGAGCTGTGGCAGCAACTGGCCGAGCGCGGCGGGGCCGAGCTGATGCTCCAGTCCTGGCCGGCGCTCGACGGGCTGGCCGATCCCGCCGCCGAGGCCGAGATGGACTGGGTGGTGCGGGTGGTCTCGACCGTGCGCGGGGTCCGTTCGGAAATGAACGTGCCGCCCTCGGCCCAGGTCGAACTGCTGGTGGCCGGGCTGGCGCCCGAGCGGGCCGGCTGGCTGGCCACCCATGGCGAATTGCTGCGGCGGTTGGCCCGCTGCGCCTCGATCACCGCGATCGCGGCCGATGCGCTCGATTCCCATCGCAGCGGGGCGGCGCAGATGGTGGTCGATGAGGCCACCCTGGTGATGCCGCTCGGCGCCATCATCGACATCGCCGCCGAACGCGCCCGTCTCGGCAAGGAGTTGGCCAAGCTCGAAGGCGAGATCGCCAAGGTCGACAAGAAGCTCGGCAATGCCGACTTCATCGCCCGCGCCCCCGAGGAGGTGGTGGCGGAACAGCGCGAACGCCGCGACGACTGGTCGGCCTCGGCGGCGCGTCTGCGCGAGGCGCTCGGCCGGCTCGGCTGAGCGGGCAGGGGGGGGGCCAAGGGCCCTCCACCCGCCGGGGGCGGGGCGATTTAACCGTTACGCTCGCGTGACCTTGGCCATTCGTGCTATCACCGGTTGGAGAAGCGGCACAACCGGGGGGCTGGCGCGAGCGGGGCATGGCGGAACAGGGCGAACGTGTCACCAGGGATCTGACCATCCGCTATGTCGCGGTGCTGGTTGTGCTGGGGATTCTGGCGCTGCTGTCGTTCCTGGCGGTGACCGGCAGCCTGTCGAGCGCCGAGGACGGGCTCGAGCGGGTCAGTCTGGTCGGCGGCGAGCGCGCGCTGCTGGCGCGGGTGGCCTTTGCCGCCAACCGGGTGGCGGTGGCCGAGGCGGAGGCCGATCTGGCCGCCGGGGTGACCCTGCTCGGTGCCAGCCTCGATGCGTTCGAACGCGACCGTCCCGCCCTGATCGCGGCGGTGCGCGGGTTGCCGCCCGGCGGCGGCCGCGAAGCGGGCGAGGACCTGGCGGCGCGGCTCGACCGCGATCTCGGCCGCTTCCTCGATCTCGGCCGCGCGGTGCAGCGGCGCGGCCATGGCCTCGCCGGCGACGATCCGGCGCTGGCGGCGCTGTCGGACACCGCCGAAGGGCCGCTGCTGGAGACGTTCGACGGGCTCGACCAGCGCTTCCGTCAGGTCAGTCAGGCCCGGATGCGCGAATTGATGGCGTTGCAGGGGGCCGGGTTGCTGGTGGCGCTGGGGGTGCTGCTGGTGTCGGCCTTCGGGGTGTTCCACCCGATGGTCGAGCGGCTGCGCGCCGATTTTTCCGAGCGGCGGGAGGCGGAAAGCGCGCTGCGCGACAGCGAGCAGCGGCTGCGCCGGATTCTGGAGGAAAGCCCGATCGGGGTGTCGGTGTCGCGCCGGCGCGACGGCCGCATCGTTTTCGTCAACGCCCGCTTCGCCGAGATCGTCGGGATGAAGGCGGAGCAGATCCTGGGCGCCCCGGCGCGCGACAATTACGTCGACGAGACCCAGCGCCGCGCCGTGCTGGCCGATCTGCGCCGCGACGGCCGCATCGACGGCGCCGAGGTCGAGTTCCGCCGTCGCGACGGCAGGCCGTTCTGGAGCCTGCTGACCATCCGCTCGACCGATTTCGAACGCGAGCCGGTCAATCTCGCCTGGATCTACGACATCACCGAGCGCAAGGCGGCGGAACAGCAGATCCTGCTCGCCGCCAAGGTGCTGGAGACCCTCAACGAGGCGGTGATGATCACCGACGCCGCCAACGTCATCATTTTCGTCAACCCGGCCTTCACCCGCATCACCGAATACGACCGCGACGAGGTGCTGGGCCACTGTCCCGCTTTGCTGAAATCGGGCCGCCACGATGCCGCGTTCTATCAGGAGATGTGGCAGGCCCTGATGCATCGCGGCTCGTGGTCGGGCGAGATCTGGAACCGGCGCAAATCGGGCGATCTGTTCGCCGAGTGGCTGTCGGTGGTGGCGATCCGCGAGCCGAGCGGGCTGGTCAGCCATTACGTCGCGGTGTTTTCCGACATCACCCACCGCAAGGAAGACGAGGCGGTGATCTGGCGTCAGGCCAATTATGACCCGCTGACCGGCCTGCCCAACCGCTCGCTGTTTCTCGACCGGCTCAGTCAGGTGGTCGGTCAGGCGCGGCGCGAGAGCAAGCCGTTCGCGGTGATGTTCCTCGACCTCGATGGGTTCAAGGCGGTCAACGACCGGCTCGGCCATGCCGCCGGCGACGAATTGCTGCAACAGGCGGCCGACCGCCTGTCCGGCTGTATGCGCGCCAGCGACACCCTGGCCCGCCTCGGCGGCGACGAGTTCGTGGTGATCCTCCAGGGCATCCGTGGCCGCGACGAGCCGGGCCTGGTCGCCCGCAAACTGCTCGAACAACTGGCTCAGCCGTTCCTGCTCGACGGCCAGCGTGCCGAGGTGCGCGGCTCGATCGGCGTCGCTTTGTTCCCCGACGATGGTGGCGACGGCCAAACCCTGCTGACCCGCGCCGATCAGGCGATGTACGCGGTCAAGCGCCGGGGCAAGAACAACGTGCTGTTCGCCCACGAAATCGCCCCCCCCGATTCCGTTCCTGCCGAAGCGGTCTAGCGGGCTCCCGCCCGCACCCGGCCGGGG
>JBDLVO010000444.1:0-3667 GCA_039804805.1 Pseudomonadota bacterium | reverse complement strand
GCGCTCCTCCAGCAGGGCGGCGAGGTCGCAGGCCAGCCCGCCCAGGCCGACCCGCCGCGCCGCCAGCAGCATGTGGGCGAGGCGGGGATGCAGCGGCAGCCGGGCCATCTCGCGGCCATGGGCGGCGATGCGGCCGTCGCGGTCGAGCGCGCCGAGGCCGCCGAGCAGGGCGCGGGCGGCGGCGAGATGGGCGGCGGGGGGCGGGTCGAGCCAGGCCAGCGCGGCGGGATCGGCCACCCCCCAGCGGGCGAGGTCGAGCGCCAGCGGGGCGAGGTCGGTGACGGCGATCTCCGGGGCGGCGCGGGCGGCGAGGGCGCGATCCTCGGCCTCGCTCCACAGCCGGACGCAGCGGCCGGGGGCGACGCGGCCGGCGCGGCCCCGGCGCTGGTCGGCGGCGGCGCGCGACACCGGCTGCGTCACCAGCCGGGTCATCCCCGGGCCGGGGTCGAAGCGCGGGGCGCGGGCGAGACCGCCATCGACCACCACCCGCACCCCCTCGATCGTCAGCGAGGTCTCGGCGATCGCGGTGGCCAGCACCAGCTTGCGCCGGCCGGGCGGCGCCGGGCCGATCGCCGCGTCCTGGGCGGCGGCGGGCAGGTCGCCATACAGCGGGACGACGTCGATCCCGGCCAGCCCGGGCCGCTCGGCCAGGCGGGCGGCGACGCGGCGGATCTCGGCGCCGCCGGGCAGGAACACCAGCCCGTCGCCTTCGCTGTCCGCCATCGCCTGGGCGGCGGCCTGGGCCACCGCCTCGGCGAAGCGCCGGGGCTCGGGGCGGGCGAGGTGAACCGTCTCGACCGGAAAGGCGCGGCCGGGACTGTCGAGGACCGGCACGTCGCCCATCAGCCGGGCCACCGGGGCGCCGTCGAGGGTGGCCGACATCACCAGCAGGCGCAGATCCTCGCGCAACCCCTGCTGCGCCTCCAGCGCCAAGGCGAGGCCGAGATCGGCATGGAGCGAACGTTCGTGGAACTCGTCGAAGATCACCAGCCCGATTCCGGGCAGCGACGGGTCGTCCTGCAGCATCCGGGTCAGGATCCCCTCGGTCACCACCTCGATCCGGGTGGCGGGGCCGATGCGGGAGTCGAACCGCACCCGCCAGCCGACGGTGGCGCCGGGCGCCTCGCCCAGCTCGGCCGCCATCCGCCGCGCCGCCGCCCGCGCCGCCAGCCGGCGCGGCTCCAGCATCACGATCTTGCCGTCGCCCAGCCAGGGCGCGTCGCGCAGCGCCAGCGGCACCCGGGTGGTCTTGCCGGCGCCGGGCGGGGCCAGCAGCACCGCGCCGGAATGGGCGGCGAGGGCGGCGCGCAGATCGGGCAGGATCGAATCGATCGGCAGGGGCGAAGGAGGGGGCAGGGTCATTACTTACAAGGCCTGTTTCTCGCCGAATAATTTCCCGGGGGTGCTTGCAATCGGCACGATCTTAGGAAAGAGTCACCCCGTATGGCCCGTGGGGGGCTTGGTTGCAAGGAGGTCAGTATGAAGGTCAGCAAGATTTCCGGAATGATGGTCGGTGCGGCGCTGCTGGCGCTGCCGGCGATGGCGTCGGCCGCCGATGCGCCGCCGGCGTTCACCGCCTGCAAGGCCTGTCACAGCGTCGAGGCGGGCAAGAACGGGGTCGGCCCCAGCCTCGCCGGCATCTATGGCCGCAAGCTCGGTCAGGCCGCCGGTTTCAAATATTCCGACGCCCATCTGAAGTTCGCCAGCCAGACCGTCGATGACGCCTTCCTCACCAAGTACCTGGCCAATCCGAAGGAGGTTATTCCCGGCAACAAGATGGTCTTCGCCGGCCTCAAGAGCGCCGACGAGGTCAGCGCCGTGATCGCCTATCTCAAGACTCTGAAATAGGCGACGGCCCGTGGGGCGGTGGCGGGGGGCCGCCGCCCCACGGCTCCCGCCCGCTCGGGGGGCGCCCTCCGCCGTCCTGCCGGCCGGTCCGGCAGCTTTTCTTTTCCAAACCGCGAAAAACGACGGCATCGCCCCCATCTATCGGTTTAACCGGGGCAGGGGCCCCGGTGCGGCGTGCTCGCCCGGACCGCGAGGATGGCTCGAAGCTACTCGATTGGAGTGGGTTTTTCCCTACTCCGGGGGCAACCTCGCTCTTGAATTTGTCACAGTCATAAGGGATAACCGGGACCTCGCGCCTCAAACCATTCTGCGCAATGGGAGATACCGTTGATGTTGACCTTCAGAAAGCTGGCCCTGGCTGCTGCCGTCGCCATTGTCGCCGTTCCGTTTGCCGCTTCCGCCGCCGAAGAACCGGCCGCGTTCAAGCAGTGCCGCGCCTGTCACAGCCCGGACGCCGGTAAGAATGGCGTTGGCCCGAGCCTGTTCGGCGCCTATGGTCGCAAGCTGGGTCAGGCCCCGAACTACAAGTATTCGCCGGCGCACCTGTCGCATGCCGACCAGACCATCGACGAAGCCTTCCTGACCAAGTACCTGGCCAGCCCGAAGGACGTCATCCCCGGCAACAAGATGGTCTTCGCCGGCCTCAAGAATCCGGCCGACGTGACCGCGGTGATCGCCTTCCTGAAGAGCCTCAAGTAGGCTGATCCCCGGCGACCTCGCCGAAAAGCCGCCGTGCCCTGGCTGGGGAACGGCGGCTTTTTTGCGTCCGGGTCCCCCGTCGCGAAAAAAAGGAGGGGTTTGGGGAGCTTTGCTCCCCAAGCGGGGCCGGGGCGGCAGCCCCGTTAACGTCGGGCGTTAAGCTCTTCGGCCAACTGGCGGGCGCGACCGAGCTGACGGCCCAGGCTCTTGCCGAGGGCGTCGCGGGCCTCGGCGGCCCCGGCCTGCCCGAGTTGCGCCGCCCGGTCATAAAGAACATAGGCCCGCAGCGGATCCTTGCCGGGGAAGCCCTCGCCCCGGGCGGCCATGCCGGCCAGCAGCATGGTCGCGGCGGGGTGGCGCTGGTGGGCGGCGGCTTCGAGCCAGCGCGCCGCCGAAACCTGGTCGATCGCCAGTTCGCTGCCCTCGGCCAGGGCCTTGCCCAGCGCGTACTGGGCCTCGGCATCGCCATCCTCGGCGGCCAGGGTCAGCCAGCGCGCCCCCTCGTCGATGCCGGGGCGGAGATGGACCGCCTTGTCGCCGGCATCGGCGGGTTGGCTGGCGGACCAGACCGGCCCGAGCGGGCGGTTGTGGCGCTCGGCGTCCTTGGCGGTCCAGGATTCGTCGTCGGGCACCCGCCACGCGGCCGGGCGGGACAGCAGCAGCCGGCCGAGCCCGGTGCGGG
Organism: Pseudomonadota bacterium; assembly: GCA_039804805.1. Classification (GTDB taxonomy): domain Bacteria; phylum Pseudomonadota; class Alphaproteobacteria; order Rhodospirillales; family Magnetospirillaceae; genus Phaeospirillum. The sequence goes on along the minus strand of JBDLVO010000444.1, from coordinate 438 downwards.
CCTCGACATCGCCCTGGAGCAGGGCGGCGCGGCGCAGCCAGGATTCGGCCTGGGCCGGATCGGGGGCGATGCCGGCGCCGGTTTCATAGGCGGCGGCCAGGGCGATCGCGGCGCGGGGCTGGCCGCGCCGGGCGAGGTCGCCGATCCAGTTGGCGCCCTCGATGCCGCCGACCGAGCGGATCTGGCCGGCGACGAACAGGTCGGCCCAGCGCTGGCGGGCCTTCATGTCGCCGAGCTGGGCGGCGCGGTACCACCATTGCCCGGCCTGTTCCAGGCTGCGCGGCACCCCGGCGCCGTCCTCGCGGGCCTTGGCCGCCTCGACGGCGGCGGCGGCGCTGCCATGGGCGGCGGCGAGGCCGAACCAGACATAGGCCTGACGCAGCGAATCGCCGCCCCGGCGCTTGCGGGCGGCGAGGCCGGCCTGATACTGCGCCTCGG
>JBDLVO010000443.1:0-3559 GCA_039804805.1 Pseudomonadota bacterium | reverse complement strand
CATGCCGGCTATGCCGTCGCCAAGGCCACCAGCGGCGAGGAGGCGCTCGCCCGCCTCGGCACCGGGCTGAAGCCCAACCTGCTGATCACCGACATCCACATGCCGGGGATGAACGGGATCGAACTGATCCGTCAGGTGCGGGCGATGCCCGGCTTCCAGTTCACCCCGATCCTGGTGGTGACGACCGAATCCCAGCAGGCCAGGCGCGACGAGGCCCGGGCCGCCAAGGCGACCGGCTGGCTGGTCAAGCCGGTCCAGCCCGACGACCTGCTGAAGGTGGTCAAACAGATCCTTCCCAACGGTTGAGGGCGGGACGATGACCCGGCGCGACAGCGCCTCCGCCCTGGCGCCGCTGCTGGCGGTGGCGGGATTGGGCGCCGCCACCGCCCTGCTGGCCGGCCCGGAGAGCGGGATCGCGGCGCTGGCGGCCGGCGCGCTGGCGATGGCCAGCTATCGGCTCGGCCGGCGCCATGGCGCGGCGGAAGGGCGGATGGTCCGCTTCCGCGTCGCCGACGAACTGGTGCAGTACCGCGCCTTCACCCGGCTGATGCGCGACCAGGGCGTGCGGGTGATCGATCAATCGACCGAGGCGGTGACCGCGCTGGCGATCGGCCTGACCGAGATCGACCATCGCGCCACCGCCCTGCTGGAACGGCTGGAACCCACCCCGACCGGGGGAATCGACCCGGCCGCCCTGCGCGCCGCGATCGAGGAGATCTCGGAACTGGCGGTGCCGCTGTTCGGTCAGTTGCAGTTCCAGGACGTCACCCGCCAGCAACTGACCTTCCTGGCCCGGCTGTCGCGGCTGGTCGACGAGCACATCGCCGAGATGACCCGGCTGCTGGGCGACCGCCGCGCCCTCGACCGCACCACCCGGTTCCAGGAATTGTTCGATCAGGCCCTCGACGACACGGTGATGAGTTCGCAGCGCGACGATTACCGCGCCGCCACCGGTATCGAGCAGGCGGAGGCCACCGGCCCCCGGGTCGAGCTGTTCTGAGCCACGCCGGCGGCGGGGGGCAGACCGCCTCCGGCGGGGAGGACACGGGATCCCGGCGGCCCGGGCTCAGTCGCCGTGGGCCAGCGCCAGTCCGTTCAGTTGAAACCGGATCGGCACCTGCCGCCGCGATTCGACCGGCTGTCCGTCGCGGTGGGCGGGGCGGAAACGCCAGCCGGCGACGGCCTCCCGCGCGGCGTCGTCGAGACTGCCGACCCCGCTGGAGCGGACCAGCGCCACCGCCACCGTCCGCCCGCCGGCATCGATGGTCAGATCCAGCACCACCCGCCCCTCCAATCCGCGCCGTCGCGCCGAGGGGGGGTAGGGGGGCGGCGGGGTGTCGAGCGGCTCGGCCTCGCGCCGAGCGCCGCCGCCCGCCGCCGCGGCTCCGCCTTCACCGCCACCCGCGCTGGAACCGCTCATGCCGACGGGCCCGGCCATTTCCCCTTGCGACGGCCCCCCCGCGCCGCCCGCCCCCCCCGCCGGCTGGGGCGCCGGCGGCACGGCGGCGGGCACCGGGGCGGGCGCGCTCGGCGGATGGGCGACCCGGCGCGGCGCCGGGGGAGCCGGCACCGGGCGTGGCGACGGCGCCACCATCGAACCTGACGGCGGCGCGACGGGCGCGACGGGCGCGGCGGGCGCGGCGGGCGGCGACGGCTCCGCCGGTGCGGAGGCGGCAACCAGCGCCACCTCGATCGCCGGCTCGGCCGGGGGGATCGCCTGGTCCGCCCACCCGCCGGCCGCCAGCACGGCGGCGACCACGGCGGCATGCAGCGCCAGCGAGCCGACCCCACCGGCCAGACCGGAGCGAAGCTCGCCGGCCGGCCCCGTCCCCCATCGCCCTCTCTGTTGGTTGCTCACCCAGCCCTCCTCGCCGCGACGGTTGCCCGGCGGCTCGCCCAGGGGACGGGCCGCCACGATCACGCGCCGCCGACGGACAGGAAGGGCAAAACGGGTCGAGCCGGACGAAACGACGGGGGCGGAACCGGCTTGCGGTTCCCTCCCGATCTTCCATCACCTGTGGCTTGGGCCGACCCTCATGTCTCCCCCGCAGCGACGCATCGGCGCACCACCACGAGGCGACAAGGCCGCTCCGCCGGGTGTCCCGCCCGTCGGATGGGTGATACTCGTCAGCGGCAGGTCTCCTGACTGGGGGATCCTCGCCTGGTCCCGCCTTCCCGGTTGCCCAGTGGCGTCGTGGGACAGGCTCCCCCCTCACAGTTGCGGGAACAGTCACGGATTCGCACCGTGTTCCCTCTCTCCCCCCGGTGGCCCGGGGACCGCTGCTGAGTCCAGCCCTACCCTTTGCAACAGGGCGCTGTCAACCACGCCGCACCCGCTCTCCCAAGGGGGGGCGGCCGCGTGGCGGCACATTACGATCAATCCATAAACTGGATATTCTTATCTGCGGCTCACATGTGTATTATCAAATCAAATTACACAAACATGGAGCGGGCCGATGCCCCTTTCCCCCCGCCTGATCGCCCTCGCCCTGCTGCCCTGGCTGGCGGCGGCGCCGGCCATGGCCGCGCCGGCACCGCCGGGCGACATCCTCAACGTCTCCTACGACATCGCCCGCGAATTGTTTCAGCAGGTCAATCAGGGCTTCGCCGCCCAGCGCAAGGCGGCCGGCGCCGCGCCGGTCGAGGTCAAGCAATCCCATGCCGGCTCGTCCAAACAGGCCCGCGCCATCATCGAGGGGCTGCCGGCCGACGTGGTGACCTTCAATCAGGTCCCCGACGTGCAGATCCTGGCCGACAAGGGGCTGGTGCGGGCGGACTGGGCCTCGGCGCTGCCCTACGGCGCCTCGCCCTATTACTCGCTGCCGGCGTTCATCGTCCGCGCGGGCAACCCGAAGAACATCCACGACTGGTCGGATCTGGCCCGCCCCGACGTCAAGGTGGTGTTCCCCAACCCCAAGACCTCGGGCAACGGTCGCTACACCTATCTCGCCGCCTATGCCTACGCGCTGGAGCAGGCCAAGGGCGACCAGACCCAGGCCCAGGATTTCATCCGCCGGCTGGTGGCCAACGTGCCGGTGTTCGACACCGGCGGGCGCGGCGCCACCACCACCTTCGTCGAGCGCGGCACCGGCGACGTGCTGGTGACGTTCGAGGCCGAGGTCAACGGCGTGCTGAAGGAATTCGGCCCGGACAAGTTCGAGAAGGTGGTGCCGCCGGTCAGCCTGCTGGCCGAATTCCCGGTGGCGGTGGTGGACAAGGTGGCCGAGCGGCGCGGCTCGCGCCAGATCGCCACCGAGTACCTTAATTTCCTCTATTCCGAACCCGGTCAGGAAATCCTGGCCCGCAACGGCTATCGGGTGCGCAACGAGGCGGTGGCGCGCAAATACGCCGCCCAGTTCCCGCCGCTGCGGCTTTACACCATCGATCTGTTCGGCGGCTGGGCCAACGCCCAGGCGGTGCATTTCGCCGAGGGCGGCAGCTTCGACCGGGTGTTCGAGCGCAAATGAGCCCGGCGCGGTCCCGGCGCGGCCTGATGCCGGGCTTTTCCCAGACCCTGGGGATCACCCTGGCCTATCTGGGGGTGATCGTGCTGCTGCCG
>JBDLVO010000442.1:0-4457 GCA_039804805.1 Pseudomonadota bacterium | reverse complement strand
CGGCGCGCATCCCGGCCAGCCGCGCCGGATCGGCCAGCAGGCCGGCCAGCGCCTCGGTCAGGGCGGCGCCGTCGGCCACCTCCAGCGCGGCGCCGGCGGCGACCATCTGCGCCGTCATTTCGGGGAAGTTCTCCATCCGCGGGCCGAACAGCACCGCGCAGCCGAGCCGGGCCGGCTCGAACGGGTTCTGGCCGCCGCCGACGGCGAGGCTCTTGCCCATCAGCACGATGCCGGCGAGGCGGTAGAACAGCCCCAGTTCGCCCATGGTGTCGCCGAGATGGATCGCGGTGCCGGCGCGCGGGCTCTCGCCGGCCGAGCGCATCGCCACCGACAGGCCGAGCGCGGCCAGTTTGCGGGCGATGTCGGGGCCGCGCGCCGGGTGGCGCGGCACGATCAGGGTCAGCAGGCCGGGAAAGCGGGGGGCGAGGCGGCGGTGGGTCTCGGCGACGATCTCCTCCTCGCCGGGATGGGTGCTGGCGGCCAGCCACACCGGGCGGTCGCCGATCGCGGCGACGAGGCGGGCCAGTTCGTCCGGGTCGGCCGGCAGCGGCGGCACGGTGTATTTGAGGTTGCCGAGGCAGCGCACGTCGCCGCCGCCCAACTGGCGCAGCCGGTCGGCATCGGCCTCGGTCTGGGCGAGGCAGAGGTCGAACCCGCCCAGCATCCGTCCGATCAACTGGGGCAGCCGGCGCCAGCGGGCGAACGAGCGAGGCGAGATCCGCCCCTGGATCAGCACCAGCCGCAGGTCGCGCCGCCGCGCCTCGAACAGCAGGTTGGGCCAGAAATCGGATTCGGTCCACAGCACCAGATCGGGCCGCCAATGGTCGAGGAAGGCGGTGACGTAAGGTTGGCGATCGACCGGGAGGTATTGATGCACCGCGCCCTCGGGCAGGCGGTCGCCCACCATCCGCGCCGAGGTCACCGTGCCGGTGGTCAGCAGCACGCCGAGGCCGCGCCGGCGCAGCCGTTCGACCAGCGGCAGCACCGACAGCGATTCGCCGACCGAGGCGGCGTGGATCCACACCAGCGGTCCGGGCAAGCGGGGCAGGCCGGGCTGGCCCAGCCGTTCGCCGAAGCGGCGGGGGTCTTCCTTGCCGCGCCGGCGGCGATGGGCGAGATACAGCCGGATCAGCGGCCCGGCCAGTCCGGTGGCGGCGCGGTAAAGCCCCTCGATCATGACGGCTCCCCGTCCGGGGCGGCCGGTTCGGGGCTGGCCACTCCCAGCCGGGCGTCGGCCGCGCGGGTGAGGCGGTTGAGCGAATCCTCGATCCGCTGGCGGGCCTGCTCCATCGCTTCGGAATCGGCGTCGGCGGGGACGAAGATCGGCTCGCCCCACACCAGTTCGCCCCGGGCGAAGGGCAGGGCGACGGCGAAGCGGTCCCAACTGCCGAGCAGGCGGCGGCGGTTGGCCGACCAGGTCGCCGGCAGCACCGGGCAGCCGGACAGGCGGGCGACGGCGACGATGCCGGCGGTGGCGCGCATCCGCGGGCCGCGCGGGCCGTCCGGGGTGATGCCGACGCATTCGCCCGCCTTCAGCGCCTTCAGCATCGCCCGCAGCGCCGCCCCGCCCCCGCGCGAGGTCGAGCCGGCGACGGTGTCGATGCCGAAATGGGACACGGTGCGGGCGATCAACTGGCCGTCGCGGTGCTGGCTGATCAGCATGTGGATCGGGGTGCCGCGCCGCCAGATGCGCGGCATCATCAGGATGCGGCCGTGCCAGAAGGCGAGGATGAAGGGCTGGCCCTGGTCCCACCGCGCCCGGGCCGGGCCGTCGTCGATCACCCGCCAGCGCCCGGTCAGCGCCACCAGCCGGATGTACTGCGCCCCCAGCCAGCACAGCAGCCCGCGCAGGGTTTCGCTCTTGCCGAGGCGTTTGGCCCAGGTCATCGCGGCGGCCCCGCTCAGGCCCCGGCCGGCGCGACGGCGTCTTCGGCGAACTGCATCGCGTAGAGCCGGGCATAGAGGCCTCCGGCCTCGACCAGGGCGGCGTGGGGGCCGGATTCGATCAGCCGGCCCTGGTCCAGCACGTGGATCAGGTCGGCATTGGTGACGGTGGACAGGCGGTGGGCGATGACGATGGTGGTGCGGCCCTGCATCAGCCGCTCCAGCGCGGCGCGGACCTGATGTTCGGATTCGCTGTCGAGCGCGCTGGTGGCCTCGTCGAGCAGCAGGATCGGCGCGTTCTTCAGCATGGCGCGGGCGATGGCGATGCGCTGGCGCTGCCCACCCGACAGATTGAGACCGCGCTCGCCCACCACGGTGTCGTAGCCGTCGGGCAGGCCCATGACGAATTCGTGGGCGGCGGCGGCGTGGGCGGCCTCGATCACCTCGTCGTCGGTGGCGCCGGGGCGGCCATAGGCGATGTTGGCGCGGATGGTGTCGTCGAACAGGGTGATTTCCTGGCTGACCAGGGCGATGCGCTGGCGCAGCGAGGTCAGCGTCACGTCGCGCACGTCCTGGCCGTCGATCGCCACCCGGCCGTCGGTGACGTCGAAGAAGCGCGGCAGCAGGTTGAGCAGGGTGGTCTTGCCGGCCCCCGACGGGCCGACCAGGGCGACGGTGTGGCCGCCGGGGATGGTCAGATCGACGCCGTCGAGCACGGCGCGACTGCCGTCATAGGTGAAGAACACCCCTTCGAAGCGGACGGTGCCGTCGCGCACCACCAGATCGCGGGCGGCGGGGCGGTCGTGGATGGTCGGCTCGACGTCGAGCACGGCGAAGGTGCGCGCCGCCGCCGCCAGCCCCTCCTGGAGATTGGTGTTGAGCGAGGCCAGCGATTTCAGCGGCCGGTAGGCCAGCATCAGCGCGGTGATGAAGGAGAAGAAGGCGCCGGGGGTGGTCACCCCCTCGATCACCCGGGCGCCGCCATAGAGGATCACCACGGTGATGGCGATGCCGCCGAGGAATTCCATGATCGGCGAAGAGGCGGAGCGGACCCGGGCGGCACGATAGACCAGATCCTGGAGGGTTTCGATCAGGCCCCTGACGCGGGTCTTCTCGTATTCCTCCATCCCGTAGGCCTTGACCACCCGGATGCCCTGGATCGACTGTTCGAGATAGGTGGTGAACAGCCCCATCTGTTCCTGGGTGTTGGCGGTGACCTTGCGCATCCGCCGCCCCAGCCGGCTGATCGGCAGGATCGCCAGCGGGAAGACGAAGAAGGTCCACAGCGACAGTTCCCAGTCCTGGTAGAACATCGCCCCGATCAGGAACAGCACCGAGGAGGCGTCCTTGCCCGCCCCGGTCAGCGCGTCGGAGACGGCGAAGCGCATCTGGCCGATGTCGTTGGTCAGGCGCGACAGGATCCGGCCGGTGGGATTGGCCTGGAAATAGGAAACGTCGAGCCGCATCAGATGGCTGAACAGCCGGGTCTGCATGTCGGCGATCACCCGGAGCCCGACCCGCGACAGCAGCACCGCCTCGCCATAGCCGCAGATCGACTTGACGGCGAAGGTGCCCAGCACCGCCACCGCCAGCGGCAGCAGATAGCTGGCCTCGCGCTCGGTGAAGATCTTGTTGACCACCGGGTCCATCAGTAGGGCGTAGCCGGCATTGGCGGCGGCGCCCACCACCATGCACAGCACCGCCAGGACCACCCGGCCGAGATAGGGGCGCACCCCCTCGCGGAACAGGCGCTTCACCAAATTGCGGGTGGAGGGATCGAAAGTGATTTTGGCTTTGCTCAAGATATCGCCCGGTCGCTTTTTCGGCGCGGCGGACCATAGCATTGGCGGCCGGCCCGGTCCAAATCAAACGGCTTCGCCCCGTCCCCCATCAAAAAGAAGGGGGTCCGGGGCCTCGCCTCGGTTGGGTTCGGGCGAAAGCCCAAAAGGAAACGGCCGCCATCCCGGGGGATGGCGGCCGCTGGCATGGGTCCCGTCAGGGGATCAATGCACGTCCTTCCAGATCTGCCGCTTGAGCGCGAACAGCAGAGCGGTCAGCAAAGCGAGGAACACCATCACCTTGACGCCGAGGCTCTTGCGGGCGTTCAGCTCGGGTTCGGCGGCCCAGTTGAGGAAGGTCACCACGTCCTTGGCGATCTGCTCCTTGGTCGCCTTGGTGCCGTCGGCATAGCTGACGACGTCGTCGAACACCTGCTGCGGCATGCCGATGGCGTGGCCGGGGAAGTAGGTGTTGTAGTACTTCCCTTCCGGCACCGGCGCATCGGCCGGGGGCACGTCGGGGTAGCCGAGCAGCAGCGAGTAGACGTAGTAGGGACCCTTGGCGCGCGCCTTGGTGATCAGCGACAGGTCGGGCGGAACCGCGCCACCATGGACCTGGGCCGCTTCCTTGTCGTTGGCGTAGGGCGAGGGGATGTGGTCGGCGGCCCGGCCGGGACGCTTGAACATCGCCCCTTCGTCGTTCGGGCCGTCGGCGAACTCCTTCTCGGCGGCGACCGCCTTGATCTCGTCGCTGGTCAGGCCGACATCGGCGAGGTTGCGGAAGGCAACCCGCTT
>JBDLVO010000441.1:0-3230 GCA_039804805.1 Pseudomonadota bacterium | reverse complement strand
GCAAACCCTGGCGTGCTCCCCGTTCGGCCTGGCGCCGCCGGGGAGTGAGGGAGATACCAAATCGGCCGGGGGGAATCAACAGCCTTTTCCGCCCCGCCGGCCTTTTCCCGCCGACCGCCGGGGCGCGGGCGGTCAGCCGCCGCCGCCGAGGCAGCGGATCGCCCCGACCCGGCTGTGACAGCGGGCCAATCGGCGCGGCGCCCCCCCGGCCAGCACCCGCACCACCGGATCGCGCCACGACACCGTCTGCCGCCGCGAGGCGCGGGCCGGCGCGCCGCGCTCAACCAGACAGATCTCGTCGCCGCCATAGACCAGACGCACCGCGCCGGCCTCCGGCACCGGGGCGGGGTTGGGGGCGGGGGCCGCCCCCTCCGTCGCCCAGACGGGGCCGGCCGACAGCCAAGCCACCACCGCCATCAGACCGAGCCTGCTGCCTCGTCCGTTCATGACTTCACCTGTATCAACCGAGGGAATCCGTGACCCGCGCGCTCAGGACTTACTTAAGATATAGGCTCTTTAGCCTAAATGCAAGACCACGCGCGGCGCGGCCCCGGCCGGGGCGCCGTCGGCGAAAAAACGCGGCAACGGAAAGGTCGGGAGGCCCCGGGCGGGCGGCGCGCACCGCGATGCGGCGACGCGCGGCGCGCGCCCCGGGACCGTGACGGGCGGCCTCAGCCGCCCTTGGCGAACACCGCCAGCAGGATGATGATGATGCCGATCACCCCGATGATGGTCAGGCTGTTGTTCTGCAACGCATCGCTGGCCGAGGACACCTTGCCCTGGGCGGCGCGTTCGGTGTTGCCGATCACCACCTCGGTCTTGCCGATCGAGCTGGTCTGGGAATGCTGGATGGTGGCGTGGGTGCCGGCCTCGACCGCGCGGGCGGTCTGTTCGGTGAAGGAGGTCAGCGCCGCGTCGAGCGCGGTGACGTCGAGCTTCTTCTCGGCCGCCTTGACCTGGACGGCGACGATCCCCTCGGCCTGCTGCTGCTTGATCTCGGCGATCTGCTCTTCCTTGAGGCCGCTGAGGTCGAGCACGTCGGCCTGAGCGAGGTTGATCGTCTTCTCCGCCGGCAAGGCGGGCGTCTCGGTCACGCTCTGCAGTTCCCGTCCGGTAGCCTCGGCTTCAGCCATCTCGAATCCCCCGAAAAACAATCTGTTGGTTCCCCCAGGCGACCCACTCGCCCGCGGCCGCCGGGGAGGATAGCGGAAAATGCCGGCCCGGAGAAGGGCTCCAGGTTTCATCCCGCCAGAGTATAGACGGTGACGTCGCGGCGGGTCCGATCCTCCAGTTCGAGGCTGGTTTCGACCTCGAAATCGGCCAGCCGGCGCAGGCCGTGGCGGGGCAGATAGGCCCGGCCGGGATCGGCCATCACCACCGTCGCGCCGTCGGCCGCGAGCCGTTTCAGCCAGGGCCAGATGTGCCCGGTCATCGCCGCCTCGTAGCAGACGTCGCCGGCCACCACCAGATCCCAGCGGCAGGGCGCGCCGACCAGATCGCCGCATACCACCTCGACCGCCACCTGATTGAGCGCGGCGTTGAGGGCGATGGCGGCGGCGGCGAGCGGGTCGATCTCGGCCGCCTCGACCCGGGCGGCGCCGACCCGGGCGGCGGCGATGGCGCTGACGCCGCAGCCGGCGGCGAAATCGAGCACCCGCCGCCCCGCCGCCTGTTCGGGATGGTCGAGCAGCCAGCGGGTCAGCGCCTGACCGCCGGCCCAGCAATAGGCCCAATAGGGCGGAGCGAGGCCGCTGCGCCCGGCCCAGACCTCGGTCGCCTCCCACAGCGGGGTGACCGCGCCGCCGCTCCACAGCCGGATCTCCGGGCAGGACGGCGGGCTGGCCGGGGCGGTGTGGGCGCGGATGAAGGCGGCCGGATCGGCGGGCACGCTCACCACACCCGCCCGGCGACGATCGCCAGCAGCAGCAGCCAGCCGAACCAGCGATTCGACTTGAACCGGAGCAGGCAATTGGGCGAATCGTCGATATCGACCGTGCGGATCTGCCACACCAATTGGGCGGCGGCGACCGCCAGCAGCGGCCAGAACGGCCAGGACAGCCCGGCCGTCCAGCCGGCGGCGGCGATCAGCGCCAGCGCGAGGCCGTAGAAGCCCCACAAGGCCGGCACGGTGTGGCGCCCGAGCGCCAGCGCGGTCGATTTGACCCCGACCAGGACGTCGTCCTCCTTGTCCTGATGGGCATAGATGGTGTCGTAGCCGAGCGTCCAGAACAGGCCGGCGACATAGAGCAGCAGCGGCGGCCAGTCGAGATCGCCGCGCACCGCCGCCCAGCCGACCAGCGCCCCCCAGTTGAAGGTCAGCCCCAGCCACGCCTGTGGCCAGTAGGTGATCCGCTTCATGAAGGGATAGGGGAACACCAGCAACAGCGAGGCGGCGCCGACGCCGATGGCGAACCAGTTGAGCTGGAGCAGCACCAGCAGCCCGACCAGCAACTGGGCGGCGAGGAACCACAGCACCTGACGCGGGCGGACCGCGCCCGAGGGAATCGGCCGGGTGGCGGTGCGGGCGACCTTGCCGTCGAAATTGCGGTCGGCCCAGTCGTTGACGGTGCAGCCGGCGCCGCGCATCACCACCGAGCCGAGCGCGAACAGCAGGCACAGCCACGGATCGGGCCAGTGCTCAGCCGCCAGCGCGGTGCTCCACCAGCAGGGGAACAGCAGCAGCCAGGTGCCGATCGGCCGGTCGAGCCGCATCAGCCGGCAATAGGGCCCCCAGGAAGGGGGCAACCGGTCGATCCAACTGCGCACCGGGATGTCGCCCTGAAGCAGAGAAGGGGGGGCCATGACTACGCGTTCGCTCCCGTCTTGAAATAAAGCAGCCCCTTGCGCCAGTCGAGCGCCGGGGTCCGCCACGCCGTGACCGGGTCCTCGCCCGAGGGCCGCTGCGGCTTGCCGAAATACCAGCCCTGGCCGAAGCGGACCTTCAGCACCCGCAGCAGCGCGGCGGTTTCCTGATCCTCGACATATTCGGCGGTGGTGGTGACGCCGAGATCGGCGCAGAGCTGGACGATCGCCTTGATGAACGAGACGTTCTCGTTGCTGCGCATCGCGTCCTTGACGTAACTGCCGTCGATCTTGACGTTGTCGACCTTCAACGCCCGCAGATAATGAAACGCGGCGTTGCCCGCGCCGAAATCGTCGATGCTGACCTCGTGGCCCATCTGGCGGATGCCCTGGATCACCTCGTTGACCGCCTTGAGGTCGAGAATCTC
>JBDLVO010000440.1:0-3347 GCA_039804805.1 Pseudomonadota bacterium | reverse complement strand
TGACCTGGCTGGTGGCGCTGGCCGCCGCCGTGCCGCTGATCTCGGTGCTGGTGATGCTGATCGGCACCGGCGGCGCCCGGCTCGGGCTCGAATTGTTCACCGAACTGCCCCCGGCCGGGTTCGAGCTGGGCGGCGGCTTCGGCAACGCCATCCTCGGCACCCTGGTGATGGTGGCGCTGGCCTCGGCGGTCAGCATCCCGCTCGGGATCCTGGCGGCGGTGTATCTGGCCGAGATCGGCCCGGACAGCCGGCTGGCCGGCACCACCCGCTTCGTCGCCAAGGTGCTGACCGGCTTTCCCTCGATCCTGGCCGGGGTGTTCGTCTATGCCGCGGTGGTGCTGGCGATGGGGCGCTATTCCGCCCTGGCCGGCGGACTGGCGCTGGCGGTGCTGATGCTGCCGACGGTGATCCTGACCGCCGCCGAGGCGATGGCGATGGTGCCGCGCAAGATGAAGGACGCCGCGCTGGGGATGGGCTGCACCCACAGCCAGATGATCTGGCAGGTGGTGCTGCCGACCGCCCTGCCGGGGATCCTGACCGGGGTGATGCTGGCGGTGGCCCGCGTCGCCGGCGAATCCGCGCCGCTGCTGTTCACCGCCTTGTTCAGCAATTACTGGCTGAGCAGCCTGGGCGAGCCGACCGCCTCGCTGTCGATCCTGATCTACAATTTCTCCAGCATGCCGTTCGACAACCAGATCGAGCTGGCCTGGGCCGCCTCGCTGGTGCTGGTGCTGATCGTCCTGCTGTTCAACATCACCTCGCGCCTGATCGGGCGCCCGAAGGTCTAACTAAGGGAGCGCGCGACATGGCCGCGATCGAACAGAACATCACTCCGGGCGCCGACACCGTCACCCCGGGCAACAATCCGGTCGCCATCGACGTCCGGATCGACAAAATCCATTACGGCTCGTTCCTGGCGGTGCGCGACAGCGCCATCCAGATCGAGAAGGGCAAGATCACCGGCTTCATCGGCCCGTCGGGCTGCGGCAAGAGCACGGTGCTGCGCAGCCTCAACCGCATGAACGACATGGTGCGGGGCTTCTCGCTGGCGGGCAACGTCCACTTCCTCGGCAGCGACATCTACCACCCCAAGGTCAACCCGGTGGTGGTGCGGCGTTATATCGGGATGGTGTTCCAGCAGCCCAACCCGTTCTCGATGAGCATCTACGACAACGTCGCCTTCGGGCTGCGGCTCAACCGCTTCAAGGGCGATCTTGACGAAAAGGTCGAACTGGCGCTGCGCCGCGCCGCGCTGTGGGACGAGGTCAAGGACAAGCTGAAGGCCAGCGGCCTGTCGCTGTCGGGCGGCCAGCAGCAGCGTCTGTGCATCGCCCGCGCGGTGGCGACCGAGCCGTCGGTGCTGCTGATGGACGAGCCCTGCTCGGCGCTCGACCCGATCGCGACCCGGCGGATCGAGGAACTGATGCTGGAACTGAAGCAGGATTACACCATCGCGATGGTGACCCATAACATGCAGCAGGCCACCCGCGTCGCCGACATCACCGCGTTCTTCTCGGTCGACATCTCGCAGGGCGGCCGCACCGGCTATCTGGTCGAGGCCGGCGAAACCCGGCAGATCTTCCACGATCCGCGCGAGAAGCTGACCAAGGAATACATCCGCGGCGAGTTCAGCTAAGGGAGACACGGCGATGGTTCGGTTGCCGCTCTGGTGCGGCCTTGGCCTGCTGGTCCTGGCCGCCGCCCTGCCCGCCCCGGCGCGGGCCGAGACCCTGTCCCTCGCCGGGGCCGGGGCCAGCTTCCCCGCCCCGCTCTACCTGCGGCTGGCCGAGGACTTCCAGGCCCACCACCCCGGGGTGATGGTGTCCTATGCCAGCGTCGGCAGCGGCGAGGGCATCGCCCGCTTCCTGGCCGACGCGGTCGATTTCGGCGCCAGTGACCAGCCGCCCAACCCGCAGGAGGCCGCCCGCGCCAGCCATGGGCTGGTGCTGGTGCCCGCCACCGCCGGGATGGTGGTGGTGGCCTACAACCTGCCCGGCCTCCAGGGCGAACTGCGCCTGCCGGCCGACGCCACCGCCGGCATCTTCGCCGGGCGGATCCGCTCCTGGGACGATCCGGCGCTGACCGCCGCCAATCCCGGCCTCAAGCTGCCCCACCGCTCGATCGCGGTGGTGGTGCGCCAGGAGGCCAGCGGCACCACCGCCGCCTTCACCCGCGCCCTCGCCGCCGCCAGCCCGGTCTGGCGCGAGGCCCATCTCGGCACCGGTAGGACCATCGCCTGGCCCGGCGCGGTGATGAAGGCGCGCGGCAACGAAGCCGTCTCCGCCCGGCTGCGCATCAGCGACTGGTCGATCGGCTATGTCGAATACGGCTTCGCCGAAAGACTCGGCCTGCCGATGGCCGCGCTGGAAAACGCCACCGGCAGCTTCGTCCGCCCCAGCCGCGCCACCGGTACCGCCGCCCTGGCCGGCGGCGCCGATCCCACCACCCCGCTCGATCGCCCGGCCGGGGCCGAAGCCTACCCGATCGTCACCTATTCCTGGCTGCTGCTGCGGGCCGGCTACGACGATCCCGCCCGCGCCGCCGCTCTGCGCGCTTTCGTCGCCTTCGGCCTCGGCGAGGGACAGACCACCGCCGCCGCCCTCGGCTATATCCCCCTGCCCCCAACCGTCACCCAGGCCGCCCGCGCCAGCCTCGACCGGGTGCGGTAGGGTCTTCGGGCCCGACCGGCGCCTTGGGCAGGGCTGCCGCCCCGCCACCCCGCTTGGGGAGCAAGCTCCCCAAGCCCCTCCTTTTTTGAAGGCCGTCATTACCCCGGTGCCCGGCAGTCTGCCGCTACCCGTTCCCGGGCTCGAACTGGCAACATCACGTCGATCACGTCGGGGTGAAGCCGGCTCTCGACCTGAACAGGCAAAACCATCCGATCCCGCCGGAATACTCGGTGCGATCCCCAAGCGTGTCGGGACTCCCCGGCCTGTTCGCACCAGAGCTAACTCTTTGATATCGTGAATTATTGACGACCCAGCCCCGACCCGTCGCCAAACAACGAGCCCCTTGTCCCACCGGTTCGCGCCAATGCAACGATTTTCGCAATGAGAGCAATCTGATATTTCAGGGCCGTCGCCCCCCACGCGGGGGCGTGGATTGAAACTTTTCCCTCCGGTTGTGAGCGGCGCCCCTCGCCGCGTCGCCCCCCACGCGGGGGCGTGGATTGAAACTGCGATCAGCGGCCCTCGCGCTGGGACTGGACGACGTCGCCCCCCACGCGGGGGCGTGGATTGAAACCAGGCCGAGAACCCCGACGCGGAAATCATCACGGGTCGCCCCCCACGCGGGGGCGTGGATTGAAACAACTTCAGCCTCGGACGAAAAACAAAGCGAGACGGTCG
>JBDLVO010000439.1:0-2669 GCA_039804805.1 Pseudomonadota bacterium | reverse complement strand
CCACGCCTCGATCGGCGGGATGGAAAAGTCGCTGGCCCAGCTCGGCGACCGGATCGAGGCCGCCCGCGCCCTGTTCCTCGACAGCCAGCGCGGCAACGACGTTCTGCTCGGCCGGATCGAGGAACTCGCCCGCGACACCACCCGGATCGAAGCCGCCCTCGCCACCCTCACCGATCTCGCCCATCGCCACCGCGCCACCCTCGCCGCCGTCGGCGATGACGTCGCGGTGCTGCGGCGGCTGGAAGGGTTGTAGACAAGCTGCGCGGGCTCCCGCCCCGCGCTTCGCGCGCAATACCATCAAGCTGCGCGGGCTCCCGCCCGCGGGCCCGGCCGGGGCGATGCCCCGGACCCCCTTGGATTCCATCGATAAAAAAGGGAGGGGTTTGGGGAGCTTCGCTCCCCGAGCGGGTGCGGGCGGCAGCCCGCCAAATGCGGGGATCCGAAAATGACCCACCCCCAGGCACGAGGCCCGGGGGTGGGGGCAGGGGCGCAAACTCGGCGAGGTCCCCCCGAACCCGCCGGTCGCTACGCCCCTTCCTGGCGCAGATCCTTTACCCGCACCGCCTTGCCTTCCGAGCGGGGCAGCGTGCCGGGCGGATGGACCCGCACATCACACGTGACGCCGATCAACGACTTGACGTGGTGGCGCAGCAGGGCGGCCAACCGGCCGCGCTCCTCGTCGCCGGCCACCGCGTCGGCCTCGGCCTCGATGGTGAGATGGTCGAGCCAGCCCTGGCGGGACAGGATCAATTGGTAATGCGGCGCCAGCCCCGCCACCCCGAGCAGCACGGCCTCGACCTGGCTGGGATAGACGTTGACGCCACGGATGATCATCATGTCGTCGTTGCGGCCGGTGACGCGCAGGATGCGCAGATGGGTCCGGCCGCAGGGACAGGGATCGTCGGTCAGGGTGGCGATGTCGCGGGTGCGGTAGCGCACCAGCGGCAGGGCCTCCTTGGTCAAGGGCGTGATCACCAATTCGCCGGGCTGGCCGAACGGCAGCGGCTCCAGCGTCTCGGGATCGATCACCTCGAACAGGAAATGGTCCTCCCAGCCATGCATGCCGAGGCGATGGGTGCATTCCATCGCCACCCCCGGCCCCATCACCTCGGACAGGCCGTAGGAATCGATCGCCCGCAGGCCGAGGCGGCGGTCGAGTTCGCCCCGCATCGTCTCCGACCACGGCTCGGCGCCGAAGATGCCGATCCGTAGGCTGCCGCCGGCCAGATCGATCCCCAGCCGCGTCGCGGTCTCGGCCAGATTGAGGGCATAGGACGGGGTGGCGTTGATCACGGTGGCGCCGAAATCGCGGATCAACTGGATCTGCTTCTCGGTCTGGCCGCCCGACATCGGCACCACCGCGCAGCCCAGCCGCTCGGCGCCGTAATGGAAGCCGAGCCCGCCGGTGAACAGGCCATAGCCCAGCGCGTTGTGGAAGATGTCGCCCGGCCGCACCCCGGCGCAGGCCAGCGAACGGGCGATCAGTTCACCCCAGGTGGCGATGTCGCCCTCGGTGTAACCGACCACGGTCGGGCGCCCGGTGGTACCGGAACTGGCATGC
This sequence comes from Pseudomonadota bacterium, assembly GCA_039804805.1. GTDB lineage: Bacteria > Pseudomonadota > Alphaproteobacteria > Rhodospirillales > Magnetospirillaceae > Phaeospirillum. The sequence continues at coordinate 1,108 of JBDLVO010000439.1, read as the reverse complement.
AGCCGCACCACCTGCTCGCGCGGCACCGCGAACAGCCCGAACGGATAGGTATCGCGCAGGTCGGCCTTGGTGGTGAAGGGGAAACGGGCGAGATCCTCCACCACGGCGAGGTCCTCGGGCCGCACCCCGGCGCGGTCGAAGGCCTGGCGGTAATGGGGGACGGCATAGGCCCGGGCCAGGGCTCCCTTCAGCCGGTCGAGCTGAAGACGGCGCAGGCTGTCCCGGTCGAGACGTTCGACCGCAGGTGCGAAATAAAATGGCGCGGCACCGACCGCCGACATTGTTTTTGTCCCTTTGTTCCCGTCCCGGCCGCAACGATCCGTCGCGCCGGAAACCCTATCTCAGAGACAGACATCCCTCGATTCGGCCGGGAAAACAAGCCGGAATCTGCCACGGCCGGATAAATTCCCGCTTGTGGCGACGGCCGGCGCGGCAAAACCGCGCCCACCGGGCGCCGGGAGGGAAAAGTTCAAAGGGAATGATAACCTGTGGTTGCCGCCCGGCGGCGGCTTCCGCGGAAGGGAAGCCGCCGCCGGAGCCGCACCGCCGCCGGCCTAGGGCCGGGCCTTGGCATAGCCGACGGTTTCGAGCGATTCCTTGATCTCGTCGAGAATCGACGGATCGTCGATGGTCGCCGGCATCTTGTAATCCTGGTTGTCGGCGATCTTCTGCATCGTGCCGCGCAGGATCTTGCCCGAACGGGTCTTGGGCAGACGCTTGACCACGGTGCAGGTCTTGAACGCCGCCACCGGGCCGATCCGCTCGCGCACCAGTTGGACCACTTCCTTGATCACCTGCTCGTCCGACTTGGTCACCCCGGCCTTGAGGCAGACGAAGCCGAGCGGCAACTGCCCCTTCAACTGGTCGGCAACGCCGATCACCGCGCATTCGGCGACGTCGGGATGGCTGGCCAGCACCTCTTCCATCGCCCCGGTCGAGAGGCGGTGGCCGGCGACGTTGATGATGTCGTCGGTGCGGGCCATCACGTAGACGTAGCCCTCGTCGTCCATGTAGCCGGCGTCCGCCGTCTTGTAGTGGCCAGGGAACTCTTCCAGGTAAGCGTGGTGGTAGCGCGCGTCCGCGTTCCAGAGCGTGGGTGCCGCTCCTG
>JBDLVO010000438.1:0-3502 GCA_039804805.1 Pseudomonadota bacterium | reverse complement strand
GACGATCGTGACCCTGAACCCAGACGATTTTGCGCCGGATGTCCTGGCGCACTTCAATCTCCGCAAGGAAAGCCCGGACGACTTCCTGGCCCGGCTGTTCCCGACCATGACCAACGAATTCATCGCGGGCGCCTGGGCACAGCGTCAGCGACTGAAGGCGCCCCCCTATGAAGCGGCCGCCTTCATCGCGCACATCGCGGGCATTGGGTTCCCGAAGAGCGCGGTGTTGCTCACCCCCCACCTCAGCCGGATCTGAGGCGAGCCGCCCCCCTTTCACGCCAGCGTCGCCACGAACGCCTTGATCGCCTCGAACTCGGCGGCGGCCTGATGTTCCCAGGCGGCGAGCTGCTCGAACGGGGCTTCGGCGGCGCCGTGTTCGATTTCCGCCAACAACGCCGCCAGGGCGGGGGCACAGGCGTTGCGGGCGGCGCCCTTGCCGGCATGGGCGGCGAAGCGGATCGCGGCGCGATCGCCCGCGGCCAGCGCGATCGCCAGCGCGTCACCGCTGGCGGGATAGGCCTCGACGAAGAATCCCACCACCTCGGCCAGCAGCGAGGGATCGTCGTCGCCCAGCAGCCCGGCCAGCGCGGCGAGATCGAGCGGCACGGCGGCCGGGGCCTCCGGCTCGGGCTCGGGGGGAACCTCGGGCGTCGGCGTGGGCGGGTCGGCCTCGGCCGCCGCCGTCTGCGGCAGGTGGCGGTCGAGCATCGCCGCCAGTTTGTCGATCGCCACCGGCTTGCTGAGATAATCGTCCATCCCGGCGCGGCGGCAGGTTTCGGCATCGCCCGGCAGGGCGTTGGCGGTCAGGGCGAGGATCGGCAGGCGGCGGCCGCCGTTTTCGCCCTCGGCGGCGCGGATCCGCATCGTCAGGTCATAGCCGTCGAGCACCGGCATGAAGCAATCGGTCAGCAGCAGGCCGTAGGACACCTCGTGCAGCGCCTTCCACGCCGCCTCGCCCTCCTCGACGATATCGAAGCGATGGCCGAGCCGGTCGAGCTGCTTGCCGATCACCAGCCGGTTGGTGGGATTGTCCTCGGCCACCAGGATCAACCGGCCGGCGGCCAGCGCCTGCTCGCGCGTCAGCAGCGGGCGCGGCGGCGGCGCGGCCTCGGCGGCGGCGGCCTCGGCGGGGGGCGCCGGCTGCCGCCCGGTGGCGACGGCGACGGCGCGGATCAGCGAGCCGGTCCGCAGCGGCTTGGCCAGCACCGCCCCCAGCCCGCGCGCCGCCCGCAGCGGGGCCAGCGCCTCGGGCCGGCCGGGGGTGGTGAGCAGGGTGGCGGCGGGGGCGACGCCGAGATGATCGAGCGCCGCCTCGACCTCCGGCCCGTCGTCGAGCAGCAACAGATCGGGCCGCAGCCCCGACTCGACCAGGGCGGCGGCGGCCTGGTCGGCATCGGCCGCCGTCACCACCCGGGCGCCGTGGCGGGCCAGGATGTCGGCGGCGCAGCGGCGGGCGGTGGGATGGTCGTCCACCACCAGCACGGTCAGGCCGGCGCAGTCCCGCCGCCGTGCCGTCGCCGCCTCCGGCAGCAGCCGCAAGGGCGCGGTGAACCAGAAGGTCGAGCCCCGGCCCTCGACGCTGTCGACGTCGATGCCGCCGCCCATCATCTCGACCAGCCGGCGGCAGATCGACAGGCCGAGCCCGGTGCCGCCGAAGCGCCGGGTGGTCGAGGCGTCGGCCTGGGTGAACGGCATGAACAGCCGCTTGCGCTGCTCCTCGTTGAGGCCGATGCCGGTGTCGGTCACCGCGAACCGCACCGCCACCCATTGGTCGAACCGCTCGGCCAGCGCCACCTCCAGGCTGACCGAGCCCTGTTCGGTGAACTTGATGGCGTTGCCGATCAGGTTGATCAGGATCTGGCGCAGCCGCACCGGATCGCCCAGGCAGCTTTCCGGCAGGGCCGGGTCGATGTGCCACGCCAGTTCCAGCCGGCGGTCGCGGGCGCGGTGGGCCAGCATCTCGACCGTGCATTCGATCATCTCGTTGAGAGTCAGCGGAATGGTCTCGAGGTCGAGCCGCCCGGCCTCGATCTTCGACAGGTCGAGGATGTCGTCGATGATCGACAGCAGCGACTGGGCCGAATTGCGGATCACCCCCACCACCTCGCGCTGCTCGCCGTCGAGGGGGGTGGTGTGCAGCACGTCGAGCATGCCGAGCACCCCGTTCATCGGGGTGCGGATCTCGTGGCTCATGGTGGCGAGGAACATCGACTTGGCCTGATTGGCCCGCTCCGCCTCCTCCTTGGCGGTCTTCAGTTCGGCCTCGGTGTGCTTGCTCTCGGTGATGTCGTTGAGGCCGATCAGGATGCTGTGGCGTTCCTCGACATGGATCACCTGGCCGGACAGCCGGGCCCAGAAGATCTCGCCGTAATCGGTGGTGAACTGGGTCTCGAAATTATCGACGAAACCGCCGTTGCGGAGCTGGTCGCGAAAGGCATCGCCGGCGGCGGCGCCGATGTAATCGTCGAACAGCTTCTCGCCCGGGGCGCCCTCGACCAGTTCCGAGCCGCGCCGGTTGACCCGGATCACCCGTCCGCTGTCGGCATCGATCAACAGCATCGCCAGCGGCGCCCCCTCGAAGAAGCGGCGCAGCATCTCCTCGGCCTGCTTGCGGTCGGTGATGTCGGAAATGCCGACCAGCACGCAGCGTTCCTCGGCCAGGGTGACGATCTGGCCCGACAGCGCCACCGGCAGCAATTCGCCGTAGGCGGTGGTGATGCGCAGCTCGTAATCCTCGAGATAGCCGCCCTCGCCGAGGCGGGCGCTGAAATCGCGGTAGGTTTCGGCCCCGATCAGCCGGTTGAAGCGGCCGGCGCGGCCGCCGACGTCGAACAGCTCGGCGGCGCGGCCGTTGGCCAGGATGGTCTCGCCGGTGGCGTGGCGGTAGAGCAGCATCGGCAGCGGCGCGCCGTTGAACAGGCATTCGATCCGCTCGCGGTCGAGCTTCTGGCCGCTGAGGTCCTGGATCCAGGCGATGGTGGCCTCGACCCCGTTGAAGCGGGTCTGGTCCCAGGTCACCAGCGCCCAGAAATCGGTGCCCGACATCCGCCGCATCCGCAACTCGACCTCGCGCACCGCCCCCTTGCGCTCGTAGATCCCGAGCAGGCGGGCATGGTGGTCGGGATGGGCGTAGAGCACCGCCACCGCGCTGTCGAGCAGCAGCGGGCGCGGCAGGCCGAACAGGCGCTCGGCCTGGGGATTGCCGTACATCACCTGACCGTCGCCGTCGAACACCAGCACCGCGAGCGGACAGCCTTCCAGCATGCGCATCAGCCCGAGCGGGCTGGGGCCGGACCGGTGAGCGGGCGAGGTCGAGGCAACGGCCATCCGGAGGAACTCCCCATGCGACGGGGGAGTGCCGCGCCGCCGCCGGCCCGGTTTTCGCCACCCGATTCCCCGCAGATGGGCGTTGGCCCCGCTTTTTCCCAGCCCCGCCGCCGCCTTTAAAAACTCTCCTTTCAAATCAATTTTTTATAATGTTTTTTGGAGCGGAATATCCTTT
>JBDLVO010000437.1:0-2628 GCA_039804805.1 Pseudomonadota bacterium | reverse complement strand
CTCGGCGTTGCGGTCAATTTCGGGCTCTGGTGGGTGGTGTTTGCCTATGCCGCCGCTTTTCTGCTCTACCTGCCGCGTTCGCTGACGTTGACGATGAGGTTGATTTCCTGCGACTTGTCTTCCTATGTGCGGGTGCTGTGGGTGACGGCGGCGATCGCCCTGATCGGCTATCTGGCCTACGGCGCCCTGGCGTGGAATATCGTGCTTCCCGACGCTCTCCAAATCGCTGTTGCCGTCTGCATCGGCTTGGCGATGGTCGCGGGCATCGTCCTGATTCGTCGGCGGCATCTGCTGGGGCAGGCACGGATTCTCGGCCTGACCTCGGCCGCGCCCTGATCGCAGGGCCGGTATTCCGCCGGCTGGATCTGGATCGCTTCGGGCGGCGGGATCAGGCGGTTTCGAGCAGGAACGGCCGCAGGTCGGGCTGGGCCGGTTCGGCGCCGATCAGGGCGGTGCCGGGGCCGAGCCGGGCCAGGGTCAGCGCCAGCGCGGTCAACTCGGCCGGGGCGAGGCCGTCCAGTCCCACTGCGTCGGTGGGGTGATGGTGCAGCCGGCGGCGCTCGGTTCGCAATTCGGCCAGCCGGGCCGGATCGGGCGCGGCGGTCAGCACCAGCGCGGCCGGTGGCGGGGCGCGGCGGGGCAGGCGGTCGAGGGCGCGGCGCAGCCGGTTGCCCACCGCCTGGACCAGCGTCCGCGCCAGCAGCAATCCGGCGCGCGGGTGGCCGAGGCCGGCGGCGGCGGCACGGTCGGGCCGGTGGCGTTTCAGCGCCTCCACCGCCGTCGAGAAATGCCACGCCACCGCCAGCGAGTCCTGTCGTGCCTCGGCGGCGGCGCGGGCCGGTCCGGCGGGCAGCCCGGTCAGGAAGCGTTCTCCGGCTTCGGCCAGGGCGGCGACGTCGGCGGCGCGCATCCGGTGGGAGGTCGAGCCGGCATGGCGGCGATAGAAATAGAGCGGTGACGGCAGCACCCGGAAGCGGGCGCCGGCCGCCAGCAGCCGGGCGATCAGGTCGTAATCCTCGCCGATGCGCAGGCCGGGGTCGTAGGCGATGCCGCGCGCCGCCAGCCAGTCGCGCCGGATCAGCGGCTTCAGATAGCCGAGCGCGGCACCGCCGCCGAACAGCCGGTTGGCCAGCAGATAGGCCGGCAGGTCGATTTCGACCGGCCGCTGCCAGTCGGGGCCGGCCGGCAGGGTATAGGCGTGGCGGCGGCCGGGCGGCCCGGCCTGGAAGGCGAGCAGGGTGTCGGCGACGATCTCGGCCGGCGTTGTCCCGGCTGCCGCCAGCAGGATTTCCAGCCGGCGGGGGTGGATCAGGTCGTCGCCATCCATCACCGCCAGCCAGTCGCCCCGGGCCACGGCGAGGGCGCGGTTGCGGGCGGCGCCCGGTCCCTCGCCCCGTCCTTCCAGCAGGCGCAGGCGCGGGTCGGCGGCGGCGTGGGCGCGGGCGCGCCGGGCGGTGTCGTCGGTCGAGCCGTCATCGACCAGCAGGATCTCGATCGCGGCGAGGCTCTGTTGCCGCACCGAAGCGAGGGCGGCGTCGAGGAACGGGCCGACATTGCGGCAGGCCATCACCACGCTGACCGCCGGGGCGGATTCCGTCACCCCCGGGCTCCCAGCAGGGTGGCCAGCCGGCCGCCGCCGCGCCGCACCGCCTGCGCGGCCAGATTGCGCAGCAGGAAGCCGCTGACGGTGGTGGAGCGCAGGAACGGGCGCAGGCAGGCGGCGGGATCGCGCGCCTTGACCGCCTCGATCAGCCGCAGCCACTGAATTCGGGCGTCGAGGCTGCGGCCATGCGCCGCCAGGGCGGCCCGCTCGGGCCGGGTGAGACCGGGGCGGTCGAGCGCCCGGCTGCGGGCGTAGAGCCGTTCGAGGTCGGCGCGGCCGTGGGCGCCGCTGAGCGAATCCGGCCGCGCCACGCTGACATAGCCCTGGGCCGGCACCACCAGGAAGCGGGCTCCGGCCAGCAGGGCGCGGGCATAGAGATCGAAATCCTCGCCCAGCCGCAGGCTTTCGTCGTAGCCGAGGCGGTGCTCGACCAGGAAGGCCCGCCGCATCAGCGGTTTGAAGAAGCCCAGCTCGCGCCGGTTCCGTCCCGGGCGCGAGACGTTGCCGCGCACGAAGGCGGCGAAATCGAGCGCCCACGGCGCGAACGAGCCCCCCAGCATCGGTTGGGGCTCGACCCGGTCCAGCGCGGACGCGGCCACCTGCAACAGGTCGTCGGCGACGAAATCCTGTCCGGCGGCAAAGCCGAGCAGGCCGGCCAGCCGCCCCGGCCGCAGGAAATCATCGCCGTCGAGTAGGGTGACATAGGGGGCGGAGGCCAGGGCCAGCGCCGCGTTGCGTGCCGCCGCCGGCCCCCGGTTGACCGCGAAACGCAGCGAAACCAGACGCGGCTCGTTGCGGCTCAATTCGGCGATCCGCGCCGGAGTGTCGTCGGTCGAGGCGTCGTCCACCACGATCACCCGCCCCAGCCCGTCCTGCGCCAGCGCCGAGGTCACCGCCCGCTCGATGGTGTCGGCCCGATTCCAGGCGGCGACGATCACATCGACCCGAGGCGCTCCGTTTTCCCGCTCCCCGCTCATTCCCGTCTCACGCCGTTGCTGTCCGCGCGGGAAAATAGCAGGCTTGCG
>JBDLVO010000436.1:0-2904 GCA_039804805.1 Pseudomonadota bacterium | reverse complement strand
CTCCGGATCAATGGTCCTCCCCAGCGGTCGGAAAGAACCAGGAAACTCTTTCTCACATCTGCCCGCCCCGAAGCGGTGGAGGCCGAGGCCGGAATTGAACCGACGTACGCGGATTTGCAGTCCGCTGCATAGCCACTCTGCCACCCGGCCACCGGTCCGTTTCGGCCGGGGCCGACGTGAGGTGGGTGCTTATAAACGCAGATCCGGGGGCGGTCAAGCGTCTTTCTCGCACTTTTTCGGGGGAGATTGTCATCGCCCGCCGCCGGCCCTATAACGGGCTGCGGATCGCCCAGCAGCGGTCCGCGCCAGATCGCCGAGGAGCCATCGCCGCCATGGATTTCGCCACCGCCCGCTTCAACATGGTCGAAAACCAGATCCGCACCAACCGGATCGATCAGAAGCGGCTGCTTCAGGCCCTTGCCGCCACCCCGCGCGAGCCGTTCCTGCCGCTGGCCCTGCGCGGCTGCGCCTATGCCGATGCCGATCTGCCGCTCGGGCAGGGGCGGGTGCTGATCCAGCCGCTGGTGATGGCCCAGTTGGTCCAGGCCGCCGCGATCGGCCCCGACGACGTGGTGCTGGCGATCGGCGACGCCACCGGCTGGGCCTCGGCGGTGCTGTCGCGGCTGGCCAGCACCGTCGTCGCGCTGGAGAGCGATCCCGAGCGCGCCCGCGCCGTCGCCGCCCGGCTGGCCGAGCGCGAGGTCGACAACGTCGCGGTGGTCGAGGGCGATTTCGCCGCCGGCTATCCCGCCCAGGCCCCCTACGACGCCATCCTTCTGCTCGGCGCGGTGGCGGCGCTGCCCCCGGGCCTGCCGGCGCAGTTGGCCGAACATGGCCGGCTGGTCGCGGTGGTGGCGCCCCGGCCCGGCACCGGTGCCGGGGTGCGGGTGGTGCGGGCCGGCGCCGCCTTCGGCCAGGAACGGCCGTTCGACGCAGCCACCGCCTATCTGCCCGGCCTCGGCCCGCGGCCGGCCTTCCGGCTGTAGGTTCCGGCCCGGGACGCGATCGACAGGATACACACACCACCGGACAATGCCGCCGCCCCGGCCGGGGCGGCAGAGGGAGAGGGAAGGGGATGCGGATGCGACCGAACCGGGGCCAGACCACGCTGGCGCTGCTGATCGGCTTGACCGGACTGACCGGCGGGGCGGCGGCGGCGCCGCTCGATCAGGTGCTGGCCACCACCTATGCCGGCAACCCGACCCTGGCGGCGCAGCGCTCCCAGCTCCGCGCCACCGACGAAGGCGTGCCCCAGGCGCTGGCCGGCTGGCGCCCGACCGTCACCGTCACCGCCTCGGCCGGGCGCGGCACCTATTTCAGCAACATGGTGCCGACCCGGTTCGAGGCCACCCGCAATCCCCGCACCGGCGCGGTGACCGTCACCCAGCCGCTCTACAGCGGCGGGCGCACCGTCGCCGCCACCGCCCAGGCCGAGGCCAATGTCCTGGCCGAGCGCGCCCGCCTGCACGCCACCGAGCAATCGGTGCTGCTGGCCGCCACCAACGCCTATCTCAACGTGGTGCGCGACGAGCAGGTGCTGGCGCTGTCGCTCAACAACGAGCAGGTGCTGAAGCGCCAGCTCGAAGCCACCCAGGAGCGTTTCCAGGTCGGCGAGCTGACCCGCACCGATCTCAGCCAGGCCGAGGCCCGGCTTGCCCGCGCCGTCGCCGACCGCATCGGCGCCGAGGGCACCCTCAAGACCTCGCGCGCCAATTATCTCAACGCGGTCGGCGCCGCCCCCGACGGGCTGGTCCTGCCGGGGATGCCGGCCGGGCTGCCGGCCCGGCTCGACGACGCCACCGCCGCCGCCCTGGCCGACAATCCCAGCGTGGTCGCCGCCGACCGTGGCGCCGACGCCGCGCGCGAGGCGGTCGACGTGGTGTTCGGCGAATTGCTGCCGACCGTCAGCGTCCAGGCCGACGTCACCCGCACCCTCGACAGCGGCACCCTGTCGGCCAACGAGGTCTATTCGACCACCGCCAAGGAAGTGCTGCTCAACCTGTCGGTGCCGCTCTACGAGGGCGGCGGTACCTATGCCCGTCTGCGCGCCGCCAAGCAGACCGCCGGCCAGCGCCGCACCGAGGCCGATCAGGCCCGCCGCGACGCGGTCGAGGCCACCAGCAAGGCGTGGGAAGGACTCGATTCCGCCCGCGCCCAGGTCCGTTCCTACGAATCCCAGGTCCGCGCCTCCGAGGTCGCCCTGGCCGGGGTGCGCGAGGAATCGCTGGTCGGCTCGCGCACCGTGCTCGACGTGTTGAACGCCGAACAGGAAGTGTTCGACGCCCGGGTCAATCTCGCCCGCGCCCAGCACGACCAGCTCGCCGCCGCGTTCCAGTTGAAGGCGGCGGTCGGGCAGATGACCGCCGAAAACCTCGCCTTGCCGGTCGATCGCTATGACCCCGATGCCCATTACCAGGAGGTGCGCGACAAATGGATCGGCACCGGCGGCGAGGTCGAAGCGGCGAAAAAATAGGTGCTGGGGCCATCGCCCGATGCGGATTTTCCGCAGGATTTTGATGATTTGTTTCCATCTGTACGGCATGATCGGTGCGAAAACGCCCCGATCGGGCGTGAGGCAGACAGAATAGCCGTGACATGAGCGACGACAAGTCCCAGCAGGAACCCTCGATGGAGGACATTCTCGCCTCCATCCGCCGGATTTTGTCCGAGGATGAGGTAGAGGAAAAGCCGAAGGCGCCCCCGCCTCCGCCGCCCCCACCGCCGCCTCCGCCCCCGCCCCCGCCGCCGCCCCCTCCGCCGCCGGAGCCGGAACCGGAGCCGGAGCCGGTGGCCGAGGATGATTTCGACGCGATGTTCGCCGCCGAGGAGCCCAAGGCGGACGAGGACGTGCTCGAACTCACCGACGACATGGTGCTGGAGGAGGAACCGGAGCCCGAGCCGGAA
>JBDLVO010000435.1:0-5040 GCA_039804805.1 Pseudomonadota bacterium | reverse complement strand
GCGGCGAATGCGTGTTCTCCGCCTGCTTCCATTACCGCAAATGCTTCATCGAACGGGCGATTCGCCGCGCCCGCCGCGCCGAGATCGTGGTGGCCAACCACGCTTTGGTGATGATCCAGGCGGCGCTGGGCGGGCTCGACGAATCCTCGCTGCCGACCCGGCTGGTGTTCGACGAAGGGCACCACCTGTTCGACGTCGCCGATTCGGCCTTTTCCGCCCATCTGTCCGGCCAGGAGGGGGCGGAGATGCGGCGCTGGCTGCTCGGGCCCGAGGGCGACGGCGGACGGTCGCGGGCGCGGGGGCTGCGGCGGCGGGCCGAGGAACTGATCGGCGCCAGCGAGGACGCCGCCGCCGCGCTGGAGGCGGCGCTGGAAGCCGCCCGCGCCCTGCCCGGCCCGGGCTGGATCGCCCGGCTCGGCCTCGACGAGCCGCAGGGACCGGCCGAAACCTTCCTGGCCCTGGTGCGGCGGCAGGTGCTGGCCCGCGCCGCCGGGGCGGATTCGCCCTACAGCCTGGAATGCGCGGTGACGCCGCCGGTCGAGCACCTGGGCACCGCCGCCGCCGGCCTCGCCACCGCGCTGGAGCGGTTGGAAAAGCCGCTGAAGGATCTGTCGCGGGCGCTCGACGACCTGCTCGACGACGAGGCGGCCGAACTCGACAGCGCCACCCGCGGCCGGATCGAGGCAATCGTGCGCGGCATCAGCCACCGCGCCGTGCTGCCGCTCGGGGTCTGGCGCGACATGCTGGCCGAAATCGGCACCCCCGACGCCCCCGCCGCCGATGGCGCCATGGCGGCAAACGACGCCCCGCCCGAGCCGCCCGAGCCGCCGCGCATGTTCGACTGGCTGGCGCTCGACCGCCTCGACGGACGCGAAACCGATGTTGGGCTGCATCGCCACTGGATCGATCCGGCGGTGCCGTTCGCCCGCGCGGTAATGGCCCCGGCCCACGGCGTGGTGATCACCTCCGCCACCCTGCGCGACGGGTCGGGCCAGCCCGAGGCCGACTGGCGCGCCGCCGAACTGCGCACCGGCGGCATCCACCTGCCCGCCCCGCCGCTGCGGGCGGCGGTGGCCTCGCCGTTCGACTACCCGGCCCAGACCCGGGTGCTGATCGTCACCGACGTGCGCAAGGACGCGATGGATCAGGTCGCCGCCGCCTATCGCGAGCTGTTCCTTGCCGCCGGCGGCGGCGCGCTCGGGCTGTTCACCGCGATCTCCCGCCTGCGCGAGGTCCATCGCCGCATCGCCGCGCCGCTGGAGGATGCCGGGCTGCCGCTGCTGGCCCAGCATGTCGATGGGATGGATCCCGCCACCCTGGTCGAGATCTTCCGCGCCGAGGAGCATTCCTGCCTGCTCGGCACCGACGCCCTGCGCGACGGGGTCGACGTGCCCGGCCGCGCCCTGCGGCTGATCGTGTTCGACCGGGTGCCGTGGCCCCGCCCCGACCTGCTCCACCGCGCCCGGCGCGACCGCTTCGGCGGCCGCTTCTACGACGACCGCATCACCCGCCTGCGCCTCAAGCAGGCGTTCGGCCGCCTGGTCCGCCGCGCCGGCGATCATGGGGTGTTCGTGCTGCTCGACCCGATGATGCCGTCGCGGCTGTTCGGGGCCTTTCCGCCCGGGGTGGTGCCGCGCCGGCTCGGTCTCGCCGAGGCCGTGCGCGAAACCGCCGCCGCCCTTGATACCTAAGTCTTGCCCAACCTCTGGTTTATGACTATGGTAATGAGAGTTGGGGGAGAGGCAGATGGTCACAACCGAAACATGCTCGTTTCAGCGCATCTCGGACCAGGGGCGTCGTCTGCACGATTCGATCGCGCGGCGGGAAGCCAACGAGTTCGTCCGCCAGATCCTGTCCTGCACCCAGCGGCGCAGTTGTCGCGACGCCGATTGCTGCGCGATTTTCGGGGCCGGGCTGCTCGCCGATCTCGACCGCCGGATCAGCCCCTGACGGCCTTTTCCCACCCCGAACGCCCCCGGCGCAGCCGCCTCGGGCAAAGGCCCGAGCGCCGCGACGCGCGTTGACTTGCCGCGCCTTCGGCCATACCCTCCCCCCGGGAACCCAACCGACAGGGATAGTAGGCGTGGAACAACGGCGAGGCACCGGCCTGTCCCGGACCGAGGAAGCGATACGGCGCCTGGGGGCGGCGGTCGAACGCCTGGAAGCCGCCTCGACCCGCACCGGTGCCGGCGACCTGCTGCTGGCCGGTGAATTGCGCGACGCCCGCGAGGATTGCGAGCGGCTGGAGGAAACCGTCCGCCTGGTCGGCGGCCGGCTCGACCAGGCGATCGACCGTCTGCGCGGCTTGCTGGAGGAATAGGGGCTTGGCCGTCGTCACCGTCACCATCAATGGCCGCCTCTACGACATCGGCTGCGACGATTCCCAGGCCGCCCGGGTCCAGGCCCTCGGCCGCGACATCGACAACCGGGCGCAAGGCCTGCTGACCTCGGTCGGCGTGGTCAGCGATTCGCGGCTGCTGGTGATGCTGTGCCTGATGCTGGCCGACGAACTGGCCGACGCCCGCGAAGGCAGCCCCGCCCCTGCCCGCGTCGCCGCCATCGGCGACGACATCGATGCCCGCCTCGCCTCGGCGATCGAGGCTCTCACCAACCGTCTGACCGCCGTCGCCGACACGCTCGAACAGGACTGAGCCGGCGCGCTATCGCTGGCGCGATTGGCGTGGGCGCCGCCCACACCCGCCGGGGCCACGGGCCCCGGACCCCGACTTGCCGTTCCCCGTCCGCCCTCCTATCCTGGCGACAAAACCAACGATGGGGGACTTTGCCGTCATGAAGGCGCAATGCGACGTGTTCGAGGCGATCGAGTCGCGGCGGGCGGTGCGGGCGTTTCGGCCCGATCCGGTGCCGCGCGAGACGGTCGAGGCGATCCTCGGCCTCGCGGCGCGGGCGCCGTCGGGCTCGAACATCCAGCCGTGGCAGGTGTGGGTGGTCACCGGCGCCGCCAAGGAGCGGCTGTCGCGGCGGATCCTCGCCGCGCACGAGGCCGACGATCCCGAGCAGCAGGAGGAATATCCCTATTACCCCGACCGGTGGGAGGAGCCCTATCTGGCGCGGCGGCGGCAGTTGGGGCGGGCGCTCTACGGATTGCTGGGGATCGCCAAGGGCGACCAGGCGGCGATGAAGCGGCAGTTCGGCCGCAACTACACTTTCTTCGGCGCCCCGGTCGGATTGTTCCTGACCATCGACCGCAGCCTCAATCAGGGCTCGTGGTTCGACCTCGGCACCTTTCTGCAATCGATCCTGCTGGCGGCGCGGGGATTCGGCCTCGACACCTGCCCGCAGCAGGCCTTCGCCAGGTTCAACCGGCTGATCCGGGCCGAACTGGCGATCCCCGCCTCCCAGGTGGTCGCCTGCGGCATCGCCCTCGGCCATGCCGACCCGCAGGCGCCGGAGAACCAATTGCACACCCCGCGCGAGCCGCGCGCCGGCTTCGCCACCTTCGTCGAAAGCTGATCCCCCTCACTCCGCCCCGGGACAGGTCTCGCGGTAGAGGGCGAGCAGTTCGGCGAATTCCTCGGCGGGGGTGCGGACCCGGGTGGCGCGGGCGCCGGCCCGGAGCCGCTCCAGCAATTCGGGCTGCTCCAGCACCCGGCCGACGGCGGCCACCAGCCCCTCGACGGTGGGCTCGCCGATCAGAAGGCCGTTGTCGCCATCGCGCACGATATCGGGAATCCCGAAGGCATCCGAGCCGACCACCGGAACGCCCCGGGCCAGCATCTCGCGACAGGCGCGGCTGAAGGTTTCGAACGGCGACGGCACCAACCCGAGGTCGGCCTCGGCCAGCACCGCGTCGAGCCGGTCGGGCGAAAAAGCCGGGCGCAGGGTCAGACCGGGGGCCAGCGTCCCGGCCGGCTCCGTCGCGCCATAGGCGGTCAGGCTGAACCGCCCCGGATAAAGTTCGGCGAGGCGGGCGAAGGCCTGCTCGACCACCCCCCAACCCTTGCGGGTGGTGCAGGGGCCGAGGAACAGGCCGCGTAGCGGCCCCTGACGCGGCTCCGGCACCGCTGGCGGCACGGCCGGCCCGGCGATGCCGTGTTCGACCACCCCCCGAGGCAGCTTCGGGTCAAGCAGCGGGGCGAGGCTGCGCTCGAACGAGACGCAGGGGAAGATCAGCCGCCGATAGACCCGGCAATGCTCGGCGAAAGCGGGGGCCCGGGCGGCGATGGCACGGGCGAAATCGGCCCGAATCTGGCCGCGCATCGCCTGGAGCCGCTCGATCACCTGATCGATCGGCCCATCGAGGGTCAGTTGCACCCGCCCATAGCGGCGGGCAAGGCATTCGCCGCATTGTTCGGCGGCAACCGGCAGATGGCAGGGCCGGCCGGCGGGATCGAACAGCAGCGGCTCGTTGAAGGGACAGAAATCCTCAAGGTTCCAGACGTGGCGCAGCACCGGCACGCCGAGGTCGCGGGCGGTGGCGAGCAGCCCGGCCGGCAGATTGACCCAATCGAGAATATGGATCAGATCGGGCCGAAAGGCGCGTAGCGCCTCCAGCCGAGGCGCGGTATCGAGCGAGGCGGTATAGGCCGCGACCGGCCAGTTGGCGGCGAGCGGAAGCGGAATCCGCCTGATCCCGTCATCCTCGGTGGCGAGAGGCCGCCCCGGATCGGCGAAGGCGACGGCGACGGTCAGCCCGGCGTCTCGCGCCTGCCGGGCGTACTGACGAGCGATCAGAGGGGTGCCGCTGACCTCGAAGGGCGGATAGGAATGAACGACATAAAGGATGCGCATGTGGTCTGCCCCGGAAGAACGGCCAGCGCCCAAGCTGAAGTCTGGCTGGGCTCCCGACCATCGATGCTGGTCCAGGAGCCGCTGGCTCCTGGCGGGTGCGGGCAGAGCCCGCGTATTCTCTTATTTTATTTTATTTCCAACCCTTTCCCTCACGTTCCTCCCCCGTCGCGCGAGGATGGGCGGCACGGTAGATTTCGGCCATCCGCGCCGTCTCGACCGCCGTGTAACGCTGGGTAGTCGAGAGCGAGGCGTGCCCGAGCAGTTCCTGAATGGTGCGCAGATCGCCGC